>DAIRUD010000312.1:0-2991 GCA_036803565.1 Synergistaceae bacterium
GTCGGCGTCGCCGCCGGGGGCGGCGCGTGCGGAACGGATGCCCGGCTCCCAGTCGAGCGCCCGCACCTCGATGCCGCTGTCGTCCGCGATCGTCGGCATACCCGCGTATGCAGCCCATACACAGGCCTTGATGTGCGCGTTTTCCTCGTACGTCGCGCCCGTCTCCTCGACGTCCGGCCCCCCCGGAAAATCCGCGGTCGAAAGCAATCGATAACCACTCTCGCGAAACGCGGGCAACGTCCGGAAAAAAGCGGAAAACTCCTCGTGTTTATGCCTGTTGCCGCTCGCCAGCAACAGGGCGCGTTCGCTCCTCATCCGCGCAGCCCGTCGAAAAACTCCTTCTCCGCCGGAGTCAGGTCGAGCGCTTCCCGCTGCAAGCCAAACAACTCCTCCAGCCCCGCATCAGCGAGGGAAAGCATCTCATCCAGCTCGGCGCGGGAAAAAACGCCGTCCTCCCCCGTCCCCTGGATTTCGATAAAATCGCCGCGGGCGCTTTTGACGACGTTGCAGTCGACCTCCGCCGCACGATCCTCCTCGTAGCAAAGATCCAAAACCACCCGGCCGTCGACCTTCCCGACGCTGACCGCGGCCACCTGCTCGCGCAGGGCCGGCAGCAAGGCGGCGTCGGCGCGCGCGACACAGCGAAGCGCATCCACCAGGCAGACGAAGGACGCCGTGATCGACGCCGTGCGCGTTCCGCCGTCCGCCTGCAGCACGTCGCAATCGATCCACACCGTCCGCTCTCCGATCGCGCCGAGATCGACGGCGGCGCGCAACGAACGGCCGATCAGCCTCTGGATTTCACTGCTCCTGCCGTTCAGGCGGCCGCGCTGTACATCCCGCGGCGTCCGGTCGTGCGTGGCCCGGGGAAGCATGGCATATTCCGCGCTGACCCATCCGCCGCCCGTCCCTCGCAGGAAGGTCGGCACCTTTTCCTCGACCGTGGCGGTGCAGTGCACCACCGTATCGCCCCAGCGGACGAGCGCGGACCCCTCCGCGTACCTGTTGACCCCGCGCTCCAGCGTGATCGGGCGCAACGCCGACGGCAGCCGGTCTCTGGAGTAGGGCGACACGGCCGAGGAGGTCAATTGGCCCTCCCGCGCAGCCCCCACGGCATCGTGAGATCCACGGGCGCCTTATCCTGCACTTCCCTTCCATCCACGTAAAATTTCACCTTGGAAACCGGCGCGAAATTCTCCGACATGGTCTTGACGAGTCCGGTCAGCAGGAGGACGGATTTCTTCGATCCCTGCTTTTTCAAGGATTCGTGAAAGCCCTTGTTCATGTTCAGATACAACCATTCGCCGCTCTGAAAGATATGCAGGCCCTGCGCGGAGGGCTCCAAAAGGTGCCGCTCCTTGAGCGCGTCGAGGTACGCCGACAGAGCCTGTTTCATCATGTCCTCGCGTACCCCCTCCTCGCAACGGATTTGTCGGGAGACGAAGCCCTCCCCCTCGGGGATCGACAGGGTGTACATCTGCGCGATCGTCTCCACCGCCGCATCCTCCGAACGGGCCGCGAACAATTTTTCGGCGTCCCTCTCGTCCCGCATGTAGTTCGCGGGCGTCGTGGAGTCGCCCTTGTCGTCGATCCACTTGAAGAGCACGGAGGTCGCTCCGTAGCCGACGGCAAAGAAGATCACGATCAGAGAGGCCCAGGCGAGAAGGCGAAACAGCAGCGGCGCCCGCCGCCTCTCCTCCTCCTCTTCTTCTTCCTGCCATTCGCCGCGCTCCATCATCTCCCGCTTCTCCCGGGGCGACGGTTCGTCGTAATCCTTCCACTTTCCTTTTGTCGCGCGCATCAAAAGCCACCGCCCTCTCCCGGTCTTTTTTCGAGGTAATTCGCAATTCCGACCGCGACGGAATCCATCATCTTCTTGCGATACGCCTGCGTATTCAGGCGATTCGCGTCGCTGGCCTCGGTGATATAGCCCATTTCGATCAAGAGCGCGGGCATTCCCGCCCCGCGCAACACGAAAAACGGGGCCTGGCGGACCTTGCGTATGGAAAACTTCGCCCCGAGAAGCCTGTTGTAAATGTGTTCCGCCAGCACGGTACTCTCGTTCAGCTTGTCGCTCTGCTGCATATCTCCGAGGATTTTCAGCAGGAGCTGCGTCCGCTTGTCGGCGGCGGCGTTCACCTCCGCCGCGTTCTGCGCTTCGCCGCTGATTTCGCGGTTCTCGATGATCGCCAGCTCCAGGGCGTCCTTGTCCGTGTGCTCCGCCATGAGGTACAACTCGACTCCGGAGGCGTGCTTCCCCTTCGGCAGCGCGTTGCAGTGCAGGCTCACGAAGACGTCGGCCTTATTTTCGTTGGCGAAGGCCGTACGTTCGCCCAGCTTGAGGTATTTGTCGCTCCCCCTCGTGAGTTTGACATCCAGGCCGAGGGCTTTCAGCGCGGCGGTCAGCTCGTTCGCCGCCCTCAGATTGATATCCTTTTCCCGCAGCTTGTTGCCGACGGCGCCGGGATCATGTCCGCCGTGCCCCGCATCGACGACGACAAGCCAACGTTTTTTCGCCGCGGGCGGCGCAACGACCACCGGCGTGGAGCGCCTCTCCTCAACTTCCGGCGTGGTCCGGATAACGGTCTCCGGCAGGGTTCCGATCTGCGAAAGCGAGGTTTCCGTTCGCTGCGTTTCCGCACCGGCAAAATAGAAATCCACGACGTAGCGCGGCGGATCCTCGAGCCAAAAACCCCGTACGCGGCTTGCCGCATGCGTAAACGTCAATGTAATATTCTCGCCGGATTTGGACGAAGCGACCGCCAGCGGCTGCCAGGGGCTGGCGCTGGAAATCGCGGGGGCGCTGCTCTTAGGGAAGGTCAGCTCGAACCGTCCGGGGGATTCCTTCGTCTGCACGTCGATCTGCTTCGACACGTCGATCACGGCGCGATAGGCGTCCAATTGCTCGCCCCAGCGAACGCGAAGCAGCGATGCGGTTCCGGAGGGCGCTTGCGGCGAAACGACGGCGGGCGCCTCCTTTTCCGCGCGCAT
>DAIRUD010000313.1:0-2984 GCA_036803565.1 Synergistaceae bacterium
TGCTTATCTGTGCTCCAATTGGCTATGCCAGCCGGAAAACCCTTGGTATTACTGGCGAGGAGTTCTACTTAAAAGTAAAAGAACTGGTGGAAAAAAGGAACGAATGTTGCATGGAGGAGGAGCGCATACGCATTCTTAATTTACATGACAATTACTTCCTCGCGATAAACAAAGCGTTGAACCAACCTGG
Source organism: Synergistaceae bacterium (assembly GCA_036803565.1). Lineage (GTDB taxonomy): Bacteria > Synergistota > Synergistia > Synergistales > Synergistaceae > DAIRUD01. The sequence goes on from DAIRUD010000313.1 coordinate 191, forward strand.
AGGAGGTCTTAAGGTCGTGCTGTCAATGCAAACAGATGAGGATTCAGGAGAACTGAGAAGCGTCAGCATTCATTATTACACGCTGTCATTTTTCTACTATTCAGGGATGGAAGGGAAGAAGGAAGTGATTCCGGGTATTATGCTTCGCAAGGAAGATGGGCTGAAAGCATATGATGCTCTGTCGGATATTATGTTGGAAATATTTTTAGGGAACATTGAGGGGCGAGCGTCAAAAGTTGTGAAAGATATGGTTGTGCGGGATTACAGGAAGTACGATACGATCCGGAAATATGACAGAGGAGAAGCAGTGTACACGCACATGGGAAGTTTCGGGAATCTTGAGGAGGGGCATCCGGAATTACGGGAGAGTTTCGTGCGTGACGAAGAATCCGTTAAAGTCACAAGCATACTTTACCCATATCGCGCGCTGTGTGATGAGTGGGGTATTATGGTTGAAACCACGATAGAGGCAAAATAAAGGCACACAATTATAAGGAAATGAAGCAATCTGCCGAAAACTACCCCCCGCTGATCATGTGGATGACCTGCACGTCGCTGCCGTCGGGGACGGGGGTCGTGGGGTAGGCCTCGCGCTTGGGGACGGCGACGCCGTCGATCCATACGGAGATGAGCCGGAACGTGAAGTTCTTCGCGTCCAGTACGTCCTGTACCGTCATCCCCTCGTGCCAAGCCAGTTCGTCGCCGTTTACGCGGATCATGCGGAATCTCCCTTTCGATCGTCGATCCTTACGCCCGCCGTCGCGGGCTTGTCCGTCCGGACGGGAGGGGCGAATTGCCGCCCCTCCCCACATGTCGTCGGAACGCGAAGCGCCTTTTTAGAACTCGTCCTCGGGGCGCAGATGCTGCTCCAGCACCGCCACCACCTCGGGATAGTCGATGCCGAGACGCTTGACGGTGGCTATCGTGGGAATGCCGTTGCGGTTCCAGCCGCGGCGTTTGTAGACGGCGTCCACCAGCATCTCCCACTGTCCGCGCCGGTGTTTCTGCAGGGCGGCGATCTTTTCCTTGACCGACAGCCCCGCCGGGTCGACGCCCGCTTCCTTGAGCTTGCCGTCGAAGTAGTCGGGGCGCGCCATCCACTCGTCCTCGAAGACGGGGCCGAGGCCGCGATTGGGGCAGTTGTGGTTGGCCCGCGTGCCCTTGCCCATGCGCAGGTTGAAGATGCGCTCGAAGTTGTAGACGCGCTCGGACATCGTGATCAGGTCGTCCTTGCCGACGTTCTTGCCGGTGACGGCGTTGTAAATTTTCACGTAGTTCTCGACGTGCTCGGGCACCTTGGCCGCCTCGATACCCTGATACTTGGTGTGGTTGTCCTCGGGCTCGATGTCGTTCCAGGGCAGTTTGCAGAGGCCGACGAGGGAGAACCAGAGGCGGAAGTTGGGGAAGTAGAAGAGCGCCTCGGCCTTGTCCTCGAAGGTCGGCAGCTGCTTGTTGACCATGTCCATGAAGATCAGCCAGGCCTCGTCGTGCTGCGGACCCTTGAGGGTGAGGAAGTAGCCGCCCCACTGGGCGATCGACTCCTGGCAGCGGTACTCGGACGCCTCCAGGCCCTGTCCCTCCATGGCGATGTCCTCCATGACCTTGCGGTCGGCGCCGTACTTTTCGGCGAAGAGGGACTTCATGCGGCGGGTGCCGAGCGAGACGATGCGCGAAAACTCGTCCTCGCCCCGGGCGATGCGGTGGATCAGCTCCATCAGCTCCTCCTCGTTGCCGAAGGAGAGGTCGAGTCCGCCGGTGTGCTCCTTGTTGATCAGTCCCAGCTCGTAGCACTCGCTGACGAAGGCCAGCCCGGTGCCCAGCGAGATGGTGTCGATGCCGTAGTGGTCGGCGTAGAAATTGGCTTCGATGGTCCACTCCGGGTTGAAGATGCCCATGTTGGAGCCCAGGCCGGCTGCCGTCTCGTACTCGGGGCCGTCGACGATGACCTCGCGACCCTTCCAGGGGCCGGTCTGGAGCTTGAAGGGCGGCGTCGCCTTGGCGCAGGAGAGCGAGCAGCCGTACCAGCAGCCGTCCGGCATGCCCTGGGCGAAGCGCTTCTTGTACTCCTGCGAGTGGATGCGGCCGATATCGTCGTGCCGCCCGAACTTGTAGTTGTTGACGGGCAGCAGGTCGTAGTCGTTCATGATCTCGTTGAGGTGGGCGGTGCCGATGGTGCGCATCTGGCACTGCACGTCGTCGAAGTCGCGGATCTCCTTGTGGATCTTGGCCCCGGTCTTGCTCAGGATGTCGGCGTCGGCCGGGCCGGTGGACTTGCCGTCGAACTTGCTGCGTTTGCAGACCAGCGCGATGACGTTCTTGTCGGTCATGACCGTGCCGCCGCCGCCGCGCCCGGCCTGTTTGAGGCGGGCCACCTTGCGGCGCGGGTCGTAGAAGCTGAAGTTCATGCAGCCCCAGTAGCTGTGCTTCGCCGCCTGCCCGGAGGAGACGACGGCGACGTTTTTCTTGTCCTTTTCGTCGACGGCGAAGTACTCCGTCAGCTCCTCGGTGATGGCGTAGGCGTTCTTGTCGTCCCGGATGGTCGATTCGAAGATCTGCACCTTGCCGTTGTCGCCGTCGATGAAGACGACGACCTCGCGGTCGGCCTTGCCCTGCAACTCGAAGGCGTCGAATCCGGAGAACTTGAGGAAGGGCGCGAAGTAGCCCCCGGCGTTGCTGTTGTACGTCTGTTGGGTGAGCGGGGACAGGAAGACGGAATAGCACTTTCCCGATCCGGGATATTGCGTGATGCCGCAGATCGGGCCGCCGGAGATGACGATCTCGTTCTCCGGGTCGT
>DAIRUD010000314.1:0-2974 GCA_036803565.1 Synergistaceae bacterium
AAAAAAAGCCAGTGGCTAAAAAGAAGGTTGAAACGAAAAAGCCGAGCGCAGCGCCTGCCCCCGCTCCTGCAGGAAAAGAGCCGCTCACCGAACCCGCCGGGCCCGGCAAACAAGACAAATACGACACGGCCGACGCGATCGACGCGCGGATCGCCGAGCTGGCCGAACAGTACGGGGCAATTTGATGATCACCGGCGCGTCCCGCACCCTGACGGACGGCTGCTCCTCCATCTTGCCATGGCAGGAGCACATTAGGCAGTCCATCGGGGACATCCTCTCCACGCCCATCGGCACCCGGACGATGCGGCCCGCATACGGCAGCCGCGTACCCAGGCTGATCGACCGCCCCATCGACCAATCCTGGAAGCTGGAGGTCTACGTCGCAGCCACGGAGGCGCTGCACCGATGGGAGCCGCGTATCCGTGTCAAACAGGTCCGCATTCCCGCGGCCGGGAACGGGTATATCGAGATCGAGGTCGATTTCGAGCTGGTGGAGACCGGCGAGCGCGGCAGCGCTGGCGCGAGGGTCGAGAGATGAACCGGATCGACCTGAGCAAGCTGCCGCCACCGCAGTTGATCGAGGAGCTGGATTACGAGGTCATCCTCGCGGAGATGCGAAAGAAGATGATGGAAGTTTGTCCGGAGTGGACGGGATACGAGCTGGAGTCGGACCCGGCCAACAAGATCATGGAGGTCGCAGCGTTCCGGGAGATGCTCATTCGCCAGAGGGTGAACGAGGCGACCAGAGGCGTCATGGTCGCCTTCGCCAATAAGAGCGACCTGGACCACCTCGGGGCGTTCTACCCCGAGAAACGCCTCGACGGCGCGGCCGCAATCTTCACCGCCCGCCTGAATCTCTCGGCCGCCCTGGACGTCGACGTCACGATCCCTGCCGGCTACGCGGTCGTCGCGAAGAATGGGAAAATCGAAGCACACCTCCACGAGACCGTCGTGATCGCGCCCGGCGAGACGGAGGAGCTCGGGACGTTCGAGATCGTCAAGCCGCTCGGCGTCGCCGGCAACGGCCTCATGCTCCGCTGGGACGCCATTACCCCGCTTCCGTTCGTGGTGGAGATCGAGCAGATCGACGTCTCTCACGGCGGAGCCGACACCGAGTCGGACGCGGCCTTTCGGCTGCGGATTCAGGAGAGCCTGCATCAATGGAGCACGGCGGGCGCGTTCGGGGCGTACCGCTATCACGCCAAGAGCTCGGACGTCCGCATCAAGGACGCCGATGCCTGGAGCCCTGAGAGGGGCTGCGTCACCGTCGCCGTTCTCTCCGAAGAGGGCGACGGGACGGCGGACGCGATGATGCTGCAGCGCGTGCTGGAAAAGCTCGGTCACGAGGACGCAAGACCCGGAACGGATCTGGTCACGGTGATCGGCGCGGAGATCACCCGATACGAAATTCGGCTCGTCCTGGAGATGTATCCTGGCGTCGCGGGAGAGCCTCCCCTCGAAGAGGCCCGCAAGCGCGTGGAGTCCAAGGCCGCCGAGCTCCACGGTCTCGGCCTGGACGTCCCGAGAACGGCCCTCATCGCAGCGGCCCACCTGGAGGGCGTGAAGCGCGTGGAGCTGATCGAGCCCGATGCGGATATCGCGGTCGCACGGCATCAGGCAGCTTGGTGCAACGACATCGAGATCGGAAGCAGGATCGCGGATGAGCTCTGAGAATTCGAGACCCCTCCTGCCGTCGAACGCCAACGCCTACGAGCGCGCCCTGTCGCTCGCGGTCGCGTTCGGCGACGACATTCTTCCGGAGGACATCAAAACCCTCTGGCGGCCGCAGGAAGCGGCTGCGCGATTTCTGCCCTTCATCGCCTGGGGCCTGCACGTGGATTTCTGGCGGGACACCCTGCCCGAGCAAGTCAAGCGGGACCTCATCTCCGGCGCGTATGAGTGGCATCGCATCGAGGGGACCTTTGGGGCAATCCGCCGGATCTGCGACGCCGTTTTCGGAGAGACGCAGGTGCAGGCGTGGTTTGAATACGGCGGCGAGCCTTACGGATTCCGGGTGTTGACGGACGGCAAGCTGTCCGGCCCGGAGGACTGGGCGGCGCTGCGCGAGGCGATCTGGTTCGCCCAGGCGCTGAGGGACAGCCTCGACGTGGTGGAAATATCGAGAGAGCTCTCCACACATCTCTATTGCGGGATGCGGATGATCAAAAGCGGTCAGAAACAAATTGGATTGCCGTCCCCGAAGCCTCGCCAATCCCGTATCTACGCCGGCTGTGCGATATCGAAGGCCGGCGCGAAGCGGATCGGGCTGCATCACCGGGAACAATTACGGCAGAAACTGGAGGTTGGGAACGTCATGATGAAAAGCGGAACCAAGACAATCGGCCTGTCCAAAGCCGGCCGGGAGATGGCGGAGGTGCTGTTCGCATGAGCGATCTGCCGGTAGCGGATATAAGAGACACCTACGCCATGCACCCCACCGACAAGGGGCTCGCGCTGCTCACGAAGATCATCGCGCGGGGTTTCCCTCTGCGCTTTACCCGCGCCGCCGCCGGCGACGGGTATTTGCCGGAGGACGCGGACCCGTACAAGGTGGAGGATCTGGTGAACCGCGTCATCGACCTCCCAATCTGCTCCAAGGTCGACGGCGGCGGCGTTGCGGTCGTGAGGTGCTACCAGACGAGCAAGGGACTCGCGGAGCCCTACGTCTCCCGCGAAATCGGCCTGTATGCGGAGGACCCGGACGAGGGCGAAATCCTTTACGCATATCACAACGCGGGGGATCGGCCCGACTTCATCCCGGCGGAGAACAGTCCGGTCGTCACGGATTGGATACTGGCGCTGGTGACGATCATCGGTCGCGCGCCCGTGGTCGAGGCCGTCATTGACACGAATTTCGCCTTCGTCACGCACGAAGAGGTGGAGTACAAAATCGACTCCATCTTCGCCCAGGCCGCCGCAATCGACTATTTCTGGACCAAGTCGGCCGGCGACGGCAACCTGCTCCGCCCGTCAA
>DAIRUD010000315.1:0-2963 GCA_036803565.1 Synergistaceae bacterium
ATAAAGGAACACTGTGCAAAACGGAAAATTCCGGCCATCGGCAATGAAAAACGGGCTCGCGACGCGAGCCCGTCGGGACGACGCAAATAACGCCAACACATCTATGATCTTATCCGCCCAATTGGCGCAAAGCCGCCTGGAACGCCTCGCCCCCCGGAAATCCCTCGATAAAGCGAAGTTGCCTGCCCCTTGCGTCGAACAGGACGCTGCTGGGAGCTCCTTCGATCCTAAACGCGCGGAAAAGCGCGCCGGATTCGTCCACATACGCCGGGACGGAACGCACACCCCACTCTTCCCGCAGGATCGCCAGGAGCCGTTCCCGCTCCAACCCTCCGGAGAAAACCGCGACGACCGCGACGTTGGAGCCGGATAGTCCGTCCAAAAAGCGGAGTTGATCCTTGCACATGCGGCAGACGGGCGTCACGAAGACGACGCAGGAAGGCCTGCCGGTTATCAGCGAGGCGGCGTCCGCATTTTTGCCGTCGGCGACGGCCGTCAAACGAATCCCCTTCAGCTGCGGGGCGTCCAACGCCTCCGCTGTCGTGGCGCGGAGAGGAACGCCGAAGGAAAACAACAGGGCGAGCACCACCGGCAGGACGATTTGTCGGAATTTGCCTCTCATCGCATTCACCTCCATACCTTTCTATCAAGTATTATCCCCTTTACTCTAGAATATTTTTACGCGGCATGCAAGGCAATTCGGCCGGTTGTCATGTACAATACCGGTGTGAGGTGGTTTGCGCCATGTGGAAATCGATCGCGAAGCTGTTTCTCAAACTCCTGTTCCGGCCGGAGATACGCATGGGGCATCTGCGCGAAGCCCTCATCAAGAAAGAAAAGGTCGTCCTCGCCCCACACTACGCTTCCTATCTCGACCCGGTCCTGTTCGGCATCTTCTCCCCCGGCTCCCCGACCGTCGTCATCTCTCCAACTTTGGAGCGGAAAAAATGGTTCCGCTTCTTTCGCGGAACGTTTGCCTACGTCGTCGTGGACCTGCAGGACCCCTTCTCCCTCAAGCAACTCGACGACCTTCTGGAAAAAAACGACTACGTCGTCCTCTTTCCCGAACCGGAGCCGACGACGAGCGGCCTGTTGATGAAACTTTCCGAGACCGTCGTCGCCGCCGCCGAAAAGAGCGGCGCCTGGGTCGTACCGGCGCGGGCCGTCAACACGCAGTTTACGCACTTCTCCAGAATGGGCGAACGCCTCGTCCGCAAACGTTCCATTCGCGTCACACTCTTCACTTGGAACGCCGCCAAACTCTCGGACGCCGGAGCACCAGCGGGAAAACGCCCGAAGGACCGGCGTTTTTTCGCCTACCTGAAACTCGAGCAGATGTTGATGGACACGATGATGCAAAGCATCTGGGACAAAAAACCGATCTTCGACACCCTGCTGGAACAACGCCGCCTGTGGGGAGGAAAGCACGTCGTCGCCATCGAGCCCGACGGCGGCCGTATCGATTGGAACGGCCTGCTGGCGAGGATTTTTCTTATCCGCCATCTCGTGGAGTTCCATACCCAACCCGGCGAGCGTTTCGGCATCATGCTGCCGAACACGACCATGACCCTCGCCTCCATCATTGGAACGCAGTACGCCGGCAGGCAGCCCGCGATGATCAACTATTCCATGGGGGCTCGTGCGCTCAAAGCGGCCTGCGCGCTCGCCGCCGTCGGTAAAATCGTCACCTCCCGGCGGTTCATCGAGGAGGGTAAGTTTCAACCGCTCGTCGACGAACTGACCGCGGCCAAGATCGAGCTCCTCTATCTGGAGGATCTGATCGCCAGCATCCCCACCTCGCGGAAGATCTCCCTGGCCCTCGCGGCGCGCTTCGCTTCGCCGACGCCCGAGGCGGCGAAACGTGCGGCGGAGACGGCGCTCGTCCTCTTCACCTCCGGCTCCGAAGGAACGCCCAAGGCCGTCGCCCTCTCCCACCTCAATATCCAGGCCAACACCGCGCAGGTCCGGACGACGCTCGACTTCTACCAGACGGACGTCCTGTTGAACATCATGCCGATGTTCCACTCCTTCGGCCTCAGCACCGGCACCTTCATGCCGCTCTCCGCCGGGATGGCCGTCGCCTTCTATCCGACGCCCCTGCACTATAAAAAAATCCCCCACTATGCCTACGAGACCGGGGCGACCGTCCTCCTCGGCACCAACGCCTTCCTCGCCGGTTACGCAAAAAACGCCGACCCCTTCGATTTCTTCGAGATGCGCTACGTCGTCTGCGGCGGCGACAAACTCCGGGAGGGCACGGCCGACCTTTGGGTCTCCAAGTTCGGCATCCGCATTCTGGAGGGTTACGGCGTAACGGAGGGCTCCCCCGTCGTCGGGGTAAACCGTCTCGGACGCTGTCGACCCGGCTCCATCGGCAGGCCGCTCCCCTGCGTCGAAGCGACGACCAGCCCCGTTGACGGCGTCGCCGAGGGAGGCCGCCTCGTGATTCGCGGCCCCAACGTCATGCTCGGCTATATCCAGTCGGACGGCTCCATTCTCCCCCCGCCCGAGGCCGGATACGACACCGGGGATATCGTCACCATCGACGAAGAAGGGTACATCACGATCAAGGGCCGGGCGAAACGCTTCGCCAAGATCGGCGGCGAGATGGTCTCCCTGACGCAGATCGAGGAGGCCGTGCAGGAGATCTGGCCGGACGAGATGCACGCGGCCGTCAGCATCCCGGACGAGAATCGCGGCGAGATCATCGTCCTGCTCACCGAGCGCGCCTCCCCCGACCGCGAGGCCCTGCGCTCCGCCCTGACCGGCAAGGGATTGCCGGAACTGGCCCTCCCCAAAAAAGTCCTCCCCGTGGAAGCGCTCCCCAAGATCGGCGTGGGGAAAATCGACTACCAGACGGCGGCGCAACTCGCGGAAGCACGATAAAGCAAGGTCGCGGGGCGCTGCCCCGCACCCCGCAAGGGAATTCCATCCCCTTGACCCCGTATACGACAAACCGCCTT
>DAIRUD010000316.1:0-2963 GCA_036803565.1 Synergistaceae bacterium
GGGGCGTGGGGCGGCGCCCCACGGTCTTGCTTTTGCGGTTCTTTTTTTGCCTGAAGGAGGTGCGTGCGGATGGAGAGCTATTGGTGGTACATCACGGTTTTGCTTCGGTGCGACGGGGTCGCGCCGGAGGAGAACGAGGAAGTTCTGTATTCCGCCGCGGAGATCTCGGGGAGTATCGGCACGGAAGTGCAGGAGTTGCCCGACGGCGTCCGGATGCGGATCTACTACCGCAGCGACCGGGAACTTTCCCACTGGCGCGAACGCCTGATCGACGCCCTTTCGCAGTGGCCGGAGGTGCGCCTGGAGGATATGGGCAAGATCGAGAACCAGCAGTGGTCGCGGCAGAGCGAGGACGCCTTCCCGCCGCTGGCCGTCGGGGACGGCTTCGTGGTGTTGGCGCCCTGGCACCGGGGGACGGAGCCGGAGGACCGCGTGCCGCTCTACATCAACCCCGGCAGCGCCTTCGGCACCGGTTATCACGAGAGTACACAGACGGCGCTGCACCTGTTCGAACGGCGCTTCGGCGGAGCGGCGCCCCGGCGGACGATCGACGTCGGGACGGGGTCGGGGATTCTCTCCGTGGCCGCCTGCAAATCCGGCGCGGAGTTCGTCCGTGCGCGGGACATCGATCCCGCCGTGTTGGACGAGGCCGCGGCCAACTTCGCCCTGAACGGCATTCCCTCGGGGCGTATTCAGCTGGAGACGGGAGATCTGCTCTCCGGGGTGGAGGAGGTCTACGACCTCCTTTTCGCCAACATCCTGCTCGACCCGCTGCTGGCCATGCTGCCCTTCGTCCCGCGCGTCCTCGCGCCGGGCGGAACGGCGATTTTCTCCGGCATGACGGCCAACGAGCGCGGGACGTTCCTGGAGGCGCTGGAACGGACCGGTCTCACGGTCGTCGACGAGATGACGAAAGAGGAGTGGTGGGGTGTCGCTGCCGAAAATCCGGCTTGAGCGCTGCACCCCGCTCGACGGCGGCCTCTGGCGGCTGGACGACGCCCAGGCGCGCCATCTTCTGAAAGCCCTTCGCAACTACGAGGGAGCGATGGTCGAGGGCCTTCTGGCCGAGGGGAGCGGAACACGCTCCCTTCTGCGTTTGGAGCGCGCGGGCGACGAGTTGTTGCTGCGCCTCGTCGACGAGGCGCGGGCGGAACCCGATCCCCTCGCGATCACCCTGTTGATCGGCCTCTTGAAATCCGACCAGTTCGACGCCGTCCTGCGGGCGTCCGCCGAACTCGGCCTGTTCCGCATCCTGCCGGTCGTCTGCGCGCGCTCCGTGCCGCGCTTCGGCGAGAAGGAGCGTCGCTCGGGCAAACTCGACCGCTGGCGCCGAATTCTCGACGAGGGCACGAAGGTCTCCGGCGCGGTCTTTCCGCCCGAACTGCGCCCACCCGTCCCCTTTGCCGACATCGACTGGAACGCCCTGCCGGAGCGCCGTTACGCGGCGCTTTTGATCGACGCCGCCCGCCCACTGGCGGAAACCGCGCCCCCGCCCGGCTCCCTGGCCTTCGCCGTGGGCCCGGAGGGCGACTGGAGCGACACCGAGGCCGACGCCCTCACGGCCAACGGTTTCCAACCGGTCTCCCTGGGACGACGCGTCTTGCGCGCCTCCACCGCCGCGCTGATCGGCTGCGGCTGGTTCCGGCTGGCCGCTCGAGTATAGCGGACCCTACGACTCCGTGATGAATTCCAAATACACCCTGGCGGCCTGGACGACGCTCTCCAGCGCGATGCTTTCGTCGCCGCGCTTGCCGTAGATGTCCTCGCCCGGGCCGACGAAGGCGAAGGGGACGCCCAGCCTGGGGATGACGACGGAGGCGTCGGTGAAATAGGGGAGGCCGATCAGGGTCGGGTGCAGCTTGACCTTCTTGTAGATTTTCTTCAGCTTTTTCACGATCGGTGCCGTGCTCGTCATGCCGATCGCGGCGCGCTTGTTGACGACCTCGATATCGATTTGCAGGTGCTTCGTCCCGATGGTCATTTCGTCGGCGATGGTGGAGATCTTCCTGAGGAGCAGTTCGACGTCGACCTTGGGGGGGAAGCGGATGTCGATGCGTCCGTGCGCACAGTCGGGAATGGAATAGGCGGTCGGGCCGTAAGCCTGGAACTTCGTGATGCTGCACAGCGGAAGCCCGAAAAACGGATGCTCCTCCTCGCCGCGAAACAGCGTTTCGATACGGTGGTGCAGCTCGGTAAAGGCGGTGAAGGCGTTGACGCCGATCGACGGTTTGGTCACGTGGGAGGAGATGCCGCGAATCGCGACGTCGAGCCAGAGCAGCCCCTTCTGGCCGATGCCGATGCCGCAATCCGTCGGTTGTGCGAACAGAATTTCCTCGATGTCGTCGAAAAAACCGCTCTCCAGCATCGCCGTCGCGCCGGCCGCGCCCTTGTCGTTGTCCGCCGTGAAGCAGAAGGCGACGTCGTGCGGCGGCGGGGTGCCGTCCGCGGCCAGCGCCAAAGCCGCGAGCAGGATCGCCGTCACGCCTCCCTTGTTGTTCGTCGCCCCCCTGCCGTAGACCCGGCCGTTCTCGAAATCCGCCGCGTAGGGTGGGTGCTCCCAGGAGTCGATGTCCTCGAGCCCAACCGTGTCGAGGTTGCCGAATACGGCCACCTTGCCGCCCGGCTGCGCACCGCGAATCTCGGACACGAGAGAGGCGCGGTTGTCGCCGTGGTACAGGATCCGGTTTTCGAAAACGTCCTCGCGCAACAGCGAGACGATGTATTTTACGGCATCCAGCTCGTCTCCGGCCGGTTGGGGCGTGCGGATGCGGATGAGCTGCTGCAGGATTTCCAGCGCCTTTTCGTCGTTCATCTGCATGTCGCGTCCCTCCTTTGCGTGTTCCGATATATTTGCCGCGACGTGTTCCCGCCGCCTTGGATCAGGGGGCATTATCGCCGGGAACCCTCGCCTTTTCAAGCGGTACTTCCGGGTCGAATTTCAGGGGCATTTTACCCCGTGGGGC
>DAIRUD010000317.1:0-2950 GCA_036803565.1 Synergistaceae bacterium
CAACCGGGGCGTCTCCTTCTCCCTGCTCGCGGATTTGCCGCGCCTGCCCCTGCTGCTGTCCGCCGTCGCCGTCGCCTGTCTGGCATCGCTCTACGCACGCGCGCGACGCCCGCTCGCGCGCGCGGGGCTGCTCCTGATGCTGGCCGGTGCGGGCGGCAACCTGATCGACAGGCTCTATTGGGGGTATGTCGTCGACTGGCTGCGGATCGCCGGGCTGCACGTCAACCTCGCCGACGCGTACATCTGCGCCGGGGCGGCGCTGTTGCTGAAGGAGGCGCTGGCGCGGCGATGAGGCGCGGTGCGGTGGGGACGCGGCCGGTGCGCCGCGAATGCGGATTTTCCTTGACGTTTCAAGTACAATGGTGCGTACGCGAAAGAGGCGAAACAACACGGGTATTTTCATCCGAACGCCCCGAACGACGGCGGGGCGAAGGAAACCTCAAGGGAGGCAATGACATGCGGAAACGGTTTGCGGCGGCGGGACGATCGGCGGTTTCTCTTGTTCATCTTGCGGTTGTGTTTCTGGCGCTCCTGTGCGCGACGTCCACGACGTCCGCGAACGACGGAGAGCCCGCGGCGGAGGAGTATCCGTCGCTGGCGGGGACCGTGTGGAAGCAGGTGCTGAAGGGCGAATACGGCGGGAAGTACATGGAGTTGCCCTCGTACGTGCGGTTTTTCGACGACCCCTGGGTCGTCCGCGATACCAGAGAGGAAAACCCGATCGCGATGAAAAAAATGATGGGTTACCCGTACCAGAAGAACGAATCGATGCGGCACATCACACCGCGCGGCTGGCAGCAGGAGGGGCGGCAGGTGGGGATCTACAAATCGACCGTCAATCCCTATCGATGCGAATTCGTCGACGCGTCGACGATCAGGGGCAGCGTCCGCTCCATGATCGAGAATAAACTTTACGAGATCGAGCTCACCCGCGTCGACGACCCGGCCGTGATCGCGCGGATCGACGCCATCGACGCCGACCTGGCCAAGACGACGGGCGGCAAGGCGGCCACGAAGGCGGCGCGGAACGCGGTGCGGATCGTCAACGAGAACGACGTTCCCGCGTCCGCGACCGTGCGCAGATTGGGGGCCAAGGACGACGGCGTGAGCTGGAGCGTCCCGGCCGGCGGTTCCGTCACGTATTATTTCGCCGACGGCGAGTACGAAGTCTTTTTCACGTTCGCCGACGACCCGGCCGCGCGCTTTCAGGGGAACAATTTCAACGTATGGGACTACGGGGTCGAGATCAAGCTGACCAAGGCGGCGCTCGGCGAGCGCGGCCTGCGGCGGGTGAACTGACGGGGCGCGGCGCTGCCCGGAAGGGATACGGAAACAGTATGCGTTTCTCATGGCATGGGAACATTAACGACTTCCCCCCTCGCCCGATACCTTCGAGCTGGGGGGAAGTCTACGACTCTGCCGGGGAACAGTACCGGCGTTAGGGCATCTTTGCTTCGCGGGGCTCTGCCCACGCCCCGCCCAAGGAGCTGCGCTCCTTGGAAATCCTGTTTCCAAGCGGCATCTCAAGGTCGCTCGGCTCCGGGTCTTCGGCGCTTACGAAACACGTGCGCGCGATTCTTCCCTACAGCGTATTCTTATACACCGCACCGTCCTGCACGATCACCTGCAAGTTCTTCTCGTAGTCCGCAAAGAGCGAGATATCCGCCAGCGGGTCGCCCGAGAGGAGGAGCATGTCCGCCGCCTTGCCCGGCTCGATCGTGCCGACCGTGTCGGCGATCCCCAGGATCTCGGCGTTCACCTTCGTCGCGGCGAGCAGCGCCCCGGCGTTGCCTTGCACCTTGGCCTGCTGCTCCAGCGCGACGTGGCAGTAGATATGCCGCTCGTTGGAGAGATCCGTCCCCAGGCCGACCGGCATCCCGGCGTCCATGGCGTTTTTGATCGCGACCAGCCCGGCCTCCCGCACGACCTCGACCTTGGCGCGGATGTAATCCGGAAGCCCCCACTCGTCCGCCAGCTTGTACATCATCTCGTAGGCGGGGAGCGTGGGAATCAGGGCGCTGCCGCGCTCCTTGGCGAACTTCGCCGTATCGGCGTCCATCAGGTTGCCGTGCTCGATCGTCTTCACGCCCGCCGCCGCGCAGAGGCGGATGCTGCGGTTGGAGTAGCAGTGCGCCGCGACGTACGTCTCCGCCGATTCGGCCTCGAAGACGATGGCCTCCAGCTCGGCCGGGCTGTACTGCGAGGTCGTGGGCGGGTCCGTGGGGCTGGCGCAGCCGCCGCCCGCCATGATCTTGACGAAGTCCGCGCCCTGGCGGATGACGTCGCGCGCCGCCTGCTGCACCTCGGGAACGCCGTTGCAGACGTAGCCGGTGAAGCCGATCTTGGCCGGGATGTGCGGCCGGTCCTCCGCCGCCACCCGGTCGTCCGCGTGCCCGCCCGTCTGGCAGAGCACCGGGCCGCTGATGATCAGCTTGCTGCCGACCGCGTAGCCCCTCTCGACGGCGATGCGGAAGCCCGCGTCGGTCCCGCCGCAGTCGCGGGCGGTGGTGAAGCCCTGATCCAGGCTGTCCTTGAGGTTGATGAACATCTTCGCCGCCATCAGGCCCGGCGGGTTGCGCCGCACCAATTCGCTCATCGCCGGGTCGACGAGGCCCAGGTGCATGTGCCCGTCGATCAGGCCCGGCATGAGGAATTTCCCCCGGCAGTCGATCACCGTATCCCCGGCCGAGGCCGTCCTGGGCGCACCCGACACGTCCAGGATCTTCTTCCCCTCCACGACCACGGTCATGCCGGTCCTGACATCCGCCCCGGTGCCGTCGAACAACGCCGCGTTCTGCAAAATCAAATAGCCCATCTTCTCCGCGCCTCCTCTACGATTTGACGATGCGCCCGCGGGAGACGACGATCTCCGGCGAGCGCAGGACATCCAGATTTTCCAACGGGTTGCCGCCCACAAGGATCATGTCGGCCAGCGCCCCCTCGCGGACGA
>DAIRUD010000318.1:0-2942 GCA_036803565.1 Synergistaceae bacterium
GACGGCATCGGCCGCGACATAGAGCGCCGCGACGATATGCTTGCAGATATCGTCGGGCTCCGGGCAACTGCACAGCAACTTTCCGGCGACGCCGCCCATCGGCGTCAACGGCACGCCGTTCCGTTCAAAAATATCCGCCAGCCCCTCGGGCAGGTTGCCCGAAAGAAGCTCGGCGGCAATGCCGGCCGACGCCGAGAGATCGGCATAGATCGCCGCGACGCGATCGCGATCCGGCACGGCGGCATGCAGCCTTACGCGGTAGGGCGTCTTGCGGCGGCCCTGCACGTACGCCTCGACGAGGCCCGGCAGGACGCGCATCTCCACGACCTTGCCGGACTTTACGCAGTTGCGTCCGGCCCGGAGTTGCTTCGTTCCCGCCATTTCGTCGATATAATCGAGAAATCGTCGCGTCCACCAGCGCGACCGTTCGAAGGAGAGGCGAGCGTGAATACCCGGCCGTCGCCCCGACAGGGCCGGCCGCCGTCCTCGGCCCCCAGCCCCTCCCGCCAAACGGGCACGCCCATCCTCATGCATCGATCCGTCGTCCGCCATCGCCTCGCCTCCCCCTTTTCGCAACACGCTACGCCTCGACCGCCGTGGAGGAGAGCGCGAGCAACTGCCGCAGCTCGTCGTCCGACATCTCGGCAAACCAGCGGTCGCTCCCCTCGACAATGTGCTCCGCGATCTCCCGCTTGGCGGCGAGCATGGCGTCGATCCGCTCCTCCAGCGTTCCCTGACAACAGAAGATATGGACCTGCACGTTCTTTCGCTGGCCGATGCGGTGCACCCTGTCGATCGCCTGCCGCTCGACCGCCGGGTTCCACCAACGGTCGTACATGACGACGTGATTCGCCCCCGTCAGGTTGAGTCCGACGCCGCCCGCCTTCAGGGAAAGCACGAAGAAGCGCGGACCGGAGTCCTCCTGGAAGCGCCGCACCATGCGGTCGCGGGCCTCCCGCTCGACGCCTCCGTGCAGGAAAAAAACCTCCTTGCCGAAGCATTCCTGAAGCTGGTCCTTCAAGATGTCCCCCATTTCGACATACTGCGTAAAGATCAGCGCCCGGTCTCCGGTCTCGAACATCTCCGCCGCCAATTCGATCAGGCGCTCCAGCTTCGCGGAGCGACCGGCGGAGAAGTCCCCGTCCTTCGTGGCCAGGGCGGGGTGGTCGCAGACCTGCTTGATCCGCGTGAGGGCGCCGAGCACGATCCCCCGCCGACGAAAGCCGTCCATCCCCGCGAGATTGCGGTCCAGCGACGCCGTTATCTGCGCGTACAGCCGCGCCTGCTCCCGCTTCAAGCCGCACCAGACCTTCGTCTCGATCCTCTCCGGCAACTCCGGGGCGACCTGCGGATCCGTCTTCATGCGCCGCATGACGAACGGCGCGATCTGCCGCCGCAGATCGTCCATCCGGGCCGTGTCGCGCCGCTCCTGGATCGGGCGGACGTACGCGGTGTCGAACCAGCGGCGACTCCCCAACAGGCCGGGCATGAGAAACTCCATAATCGACCAGAGATCGCCGACGTGATTCTCGACCGGCGTACCGGTCAGCACGACCCGCCAATCGGCCGCGATGCTCCTGGCGGCACGCGCCTGTTTCGTGTCGGGGTTTTTGATGCTCTGCGCCTCGTCCAGCACGACGCCCCGCCAGCGCACTTCGCGATAGAAGGAAAGGTCGCGATGCAGGAGCGGGTAGCCGGTAAGCACGATATCGCTGTTTTCCGCCGTCTCGACGAAGGCCCTCCCCTTGGCCCGGTTTCTGCCGTGGTGCAGAAGGCAGCGCAGGCCGGGAAAAAACCGCGCGGCCTCCTGCCGCCAGTTCTCCATCACGGATGTCGGACAGACCAGGAGGACCGGACGGCGCTCCCCCGGCACAAGACAGCGCCGGATCAACGCCAGCGCCTGGATCGTCTTGCCGAGGCCCATATCGTCCGCCAGACAGGCGCCGAGGCCGAGATCGGCGAGAAAGGCCATCCAGGAGTACCCCTGAAGCTGATACGGGCGCAGCGTTCCGGCGAACCCCTCCGGCTCCTCCAGCAGAAAGCGGCTCCGCCCCTCCCGCATCGTCGCGTACGCTTCTTCCAGGGCGGGCGCGCCATCGAAGCCGCCGACAAAGGGATCGACCAGCGCCAGCCGGAGGGCGTCGGAGGGCGTCGCCTCGACCGGCAGCTTTTTCCTGTGATGGAGAATGCGGTGGAGCGACGCCCGGCGCACGAAAACCCAACGACCGCGAATGCGGCATAACGGCAACGGAGAATCCGCCAAAAGCAACTCCTCTTCCGGAAGCAGCGCCTCGTCGTCGAGGACGAGATCCCATACCAGCGCGAGCCGTTCCTCCCGTTCCGT
Organism: Synergistaceae bacterium; assembly: GCA_036803565.1. Taxonomy (GTDB): domain Bacteria; phylum Synergistota; class Synergistia; order Synergistales; family Synergistaceae; genus DAIRUD01. Next base: position 2,345 of record DAIRUD010000318.1, read on the forward strand.
ATTCCTCGACCGGTCGAACGCGTCGGCTGCGACGGCGCCGCGCACGACGCGTCCCCGCAAAAGAAGGCCGTCCCCTCCCCTTTCCCGCCACCAGGCGGGCAGGCGAACGGCGACGCCCAGCTCGGCGAGGGCGGACGCCTGCTCCCCGAGAAAGGCGGAGGCTTCCTCCAGGGACAGGTCGCAGCCGTCCGGCGCATACTCCCGCAGGCTCCGACGGATCGCCTCGACGCACGTCCCCGCCCGGCCCAACAGCATGAGCAGATATCGGCGCGCGAAATCGCCGGATATCCCGCCGCGATCCCCGCAGGGCATCCGCCAGACTTCCTCCGCAGCGATCTCCTCCTCCGCCTGGAGGCATCGCAAAGCGTACGAGAGCCGCCAATGCGCCTCCCCCTCCTCCAGGCGCAGACAGAGGCGAAAAGAAGCCTGTTCGAGCCATGCGAAGCGATCCCACCACTCGCGCACGTCCGGATAAATTTCGTCGAAGGCCTGGGCGAGCGCCTCCGTCTCGCCGTTCCAGCCGAGCGAGCGGATCCAGAGGGCATGTGGGTTGCGCGCGCTGACCAGCCGCCCGCGTCGCGGCCGCGCCGCCCCTTTC
>DAIRUD010000319.1:0-2937 GCA_036803565.1 Synergistaceae bacterium
AGGATACGGCCGTCCTGCGGTTTGCGCCGCTCCGAGATGTCCATGTTGGCGATGATCTTGAGGCGGGAGGTGACCGCCGGGTGCAGCGTGGAGGGGTATTCGATATAGTCGAAGAGCGAGCCGTCGATACGGTAGCGGACTTTGGCGACTTTTTCGTAGACCTCGACGTGTACGTCGGAGACGCCGTCCTTGGCGGCCTGTTCGAGAAAATTGCTGACCAGCCGGACGACGGGCGCGTCGTCCGCGGAGACCCCCATAACGTCCTGCGCCGAACCGGCGGCCACGATCGCGGAGGCGAAATCCTCCTCCGCCGCGGCGAACTCGCCGATCGCGTCCTCGAGACTGCTCTGCACCTTGTAAAAGTTGAGAAGCGCCCTGCGTACGTCGGAGGCCGTGGCGACGTTGATCTCGAACTCGGCGTTGGTGATCATGCGGAGCTCGTCGACGGCGATGACGTTCAACGGGTCGGACATGGCGATGGCGACCTTGCCGGACTCGAGAATCGCCAACGGCACGATCTCCAGTCGCTGCGCCACCGCCTCCGGAATCACCTTGGTCGCCTCCTTGGACGGCTTGTACTTGGCCAAGTTGACGAGGGGCAGCCGAAGCTGCTTGCTCAGAGCTTCCGCGAGTTGGCGTTCGGTCAGCCAACCGTTCTTGAGGAGGATCTCCCCAAGACGCATTTTCGAAACTTTTTGTTCCTCCAACGCGGCTTCGAGAGTCGACTCCTCGATCGCGCCCGCATCGACCAGCAAATTCCCTAATTTTAGGTGTCTCCAGTCCTCGCTCATTGAGGTCACTCCGATCTACTGCGCAGAATCGTATGTGATTATACAGGAAACAATTGCTTGCGTGCAAGCAGAATTATCTCGTCTTTTACCTCCGATTTAAATTGCATAACTCTCCGCGCACGATATGTCCTTTCATTTGCATATCGAAAACACCAAAAAGACGACGCGCGCTTCCTCAGCGGATCGGCCCGATCTCTTCCAATCCGCGAAGAAACGCCCACGCGCCGTTCATTCGTATTTCAGCGCGTCGATCGGGTTCAACAGGGACGCTTTCCAGGCGGGGTAAAAGCCGAATCCCACCCCGACCAGCGCCGAAAAGAAAAAAGCGAGCAGGATCGACGTCGCGCCGAAGATCGGCGGACTCTGCATGACCCGCGCCAGCCCGTACCCGGCGGAAAGCCCGAGGACGATACCGATGGCGCCCCCCAACAGGGAGAGCGTGACCGCCTCGATGAGAAACTGCAGGCGGATGTCCCAGGACTTGGCGCCGATCGCCATGCGGATGCCGATCTCCCGCGTCCGTTCCGTCACCGAAACCAACATGATGTTCATGATGCCGATGCCGCCGACGATGAGCGAGATGACCGCGATCGCGCCCAGCAGAATGGACATCGTCTGCGTCGACTTGCGCCGCGCCTCGAGGATCTGGCTGATGTTGCGCACGCGGAAGTCGTCCGGCTGCCCGGCGCGGATGCGGTGCCGCTCGCGCAGCAGCTCCGTGATCTGCAGCTCGACATAGTCCAGAGCCTGCATGGAGACGCCGCGGATCATGATGCTGTTGACCCTGCCGGTGTTCGCGTTGCGGGTCAGGCGCTTCTGCGCCGTGGTGATCGGCACGAGGATGAAATCGTCCTGGTCGTAGCCGCTGGCCATCTGCCCCTTGGACGCGTAAACCCCGACCACGGTAAACGGCACGGTCCGCAGGCGGACGATCTTGCCGAGCGGATCCTCCCCCTCGAAGAGCTTTTCCACGACGCTCTGCCCCAGCACGCAGACCTTGGAGGCGGCCCGCACGTCGCTCGCCTGGATGTCCCTCCCCGACGCGACGGTCCACTCGCGGACGACGGAGAAGCCCGGCGTGCTGCCGGTGACCGTGGTGTTCCAGTTGGCGTTGCCGTAGACCGCGTACACGCTCGTGTCGATGGCGGGGGCGACCGCCTCCACCCCCGACGTCTCGCGCTCGATCGCCTCGGCGTCGGCCATCGTCAGATAGCGCGGCGTCGAATGGGTGGAGACGGCCTGGCGTTCGGTGTGGACGAACATGAAGTTGCTCCCCAGCATGGATATCTGCTCCTCGATGACCTTGTTCGCCCCCTGCCCGACGGCGAAGGCGGCGATCACCGCGCCGACGCCGATGATGATGCCCAAGGTGGTCAGAAACGAGCGCATTTTGTTGGCCATCAGGGCGTTGAACGATACGCGGAGGATTTCGGCGAAGGAGATCATGCCGCATGCCTCCCGCGCACCTGCCGGTTGGTCTCGTCGCTGGTGATCTCGCCGTCGCGGAAGTGCAGGATGCGCCTGGCGTACGCCGCGACGTCCGCCTCGTGCGTGACAAGGACGATGGTGATGCCCTCGTCCTCGTTCAGCTCCTGAAAGAGCAGCATGATCTCGTCGCTCGTCTTCGTGTCCAGGTTGCCCGTCGGCTCGTCGGCCATGAGGATCGGCGCGCGGTTGACGATGCCGCGGGCGATCGCGACGCGCTGCTGTTGCCCGCCGGAAAGCTGGTTCGGGTCGTGATGCATGCGGTCGCCCAGCCCCATACGCCGCAGCGCTTCCTCGGCGCGGGCGCGGCGCTCCCTGGCCGGAATCCCGGCGTAGAGCATGGGCATCTCCACGTTGGCCAGCGCCGTCGTCTTGGAGAGCAGGTTGAAACCCTGAAAAACGAAACCGATCATACGGTTGCGGATCGACGCCAGCTCGTCCCTGTCGAGGTGCCCGACATCCCGCCCGTCGAGCGTGTAGGTCCCCGACGTCGGCGTGTCCAGGCAACCGAGGATGTTCATCGTCGTGGACTTCCCCGAGCCCGAGGGGCCCATCATAGCGATGAACTCGCCGCGCTCGACGGACAGGGATACGCCGTGCAGGACCTCCAGGTCGTTTTCCCCCATACGGTAACTTTTGCGGATATCACGCAGATCGATCA
>DAIRUD010000320.1:0-2937 GCA_036803565.1 Synergistaceae bacterium
CCGCTGCGGCTCTTCGACCCGCAGAACGAGAAGAGCCCGACGCTCATCGACGCGGGCGACTGGATCCGCTTCCGCCGGGTCGACGAGGGGGAGTACCGGGAGATCCAGAGGGAAGTCGAGGCCTACCGGTACGTTCCGGAGCACATCTACGAGGAAGGGGGTGCGGCGTGATGGCCTTTGTCGTCGAAAAGCCGGGCGTCTTCACCATCGTGCAGGACCTCGGACGTTGGGGGCACCAGTTTCGCGGGGTGACCGTCTCCGGGCCGATGGACCCCTTCTCGTTGCGCATGGGCAACGTCATGCTGGGCAACGACGAGAACGACGCGGCGCTGGAGATTTCCCTCTTCGGCCTGGAGATCGTCTTCCGGCACGCCTGCGCGGTCGTGCTGGCGGGAGCCGATTTGAACATGAAGATCGACGGCGCGCCCGCCGCCGCGTGGACCGTCCATTACGTCGGGCCGGGCGGCAGGCTGTCCGTCGGCAGCATGGCGGGAGACGGCTGCCGCTCGTATCTCTGCGTCAGCGGCGGCGTCGACGTGCCGCCGGTGATGGGCAGCCGTTCGACGTTCACGCGGGCGAAGCTGGGCGGATACCACGGACGCGCTCTCAAGGCGGGCGACGTCGTGGGGGTGCGCGAGCCCCGGCCGCTCTGGATGCGTGCGGTCGGCTTCGTCTGTCCGCCGGAGCTGCGTCCGACGCAGCACAACGACGGTCCGTACGACGCCATGGACGGCCCGCAGATCGACGCGTTCACGGAGAAGGGAATCGCGACGTTCTTCGGCGAGCCCTACACGATCACCAACGAGATCGACCGCATGGGCTATCGGCTGGATGGCCCGGTCATCGAGCACAAGGCGGGGGCGGACATCGTCTCCGACGGCATCGCGCACGGCTCCGTGCAGGTGCCGGGACAGGGACTGCCGATCGTGCTCATGTCGGACCGGCAGACGACCGGCGGCTACACCAAGATCGCCGTCGTCAGCTCGTGGTCGGTCGCGCGCCTCGCGCAACGCCTGCCGGGCGACACCGTCCGCTTTCGCCGCGTGACGGAGGAGGAGGCGACGGCGCGGCTGGCGCAGTACGAGCAGGAGCTGCGGCGGCTGGACGAGTTGCGCGCGACCTATCGCTCGCGGCAGTACTGCTATTGAAGAGCGCCTCCGCTGCGCCCCGCAATTCGGGGTGGAACGCGGAGCGTGAAGGTGTGTGCGAAGGCCCGTTGCTCCGGCGAAGCGCTTTTATGCCGGAGAAGGCCCGCAGGGAAAAGAATTCCGGCACTTGGGACGCGTTACGAAGGAGGGATTTTCGATGAGCAAGTTGACGATCGACATGAACAGCGACCTTGGGGAGGGTTTCGGCGCCTGGATGATGGGGGACGACAAGGCGATCCTGGCCAGCGTCTCGTCGGCCAACGTCGCCTGCGGTTTCCACGCGGGGGATCCGACGATCATGCGCAGGACGGTGAAGCTCTGCATCGAGCGCGGGGTCGCGATCGGCGCGCACGTCTCCTACCCCGACCTCGTCGGGTTCGGGCGGCGCAACATGGCCTGTTCGCCGGACGAGGTGTACGACTACTGCCTCTACCAGATCGGCGCGTTGCAGGCCTTCTGCCGTTCGGAGGGCGTCATGCTGCAGCACGTGAAACCGCACGGGGCGCTCTACAACCAGGCGGCGAAGGACCGAAAGCTCGCGGACGCCGTCGCGCTGGCGGTGAAGAAGTTGGGGCACGATATGATCCTGATGGGCCTGGCCAACTCGGAGTTCGGCGAGGCGGCCAAGGCGGCGGGCGTTCCCTTTGCCGCGGAGGCCTTCGCCGACCGCGCGTATATGCAGGACGGCTCCCTGATGCCCCGCTCCTGCGAGGGTTCGGTGATCCACGACGCCGACCTCGCGGCACGCCGCGTCGTGCAGATGGTGACGAAGGGAACCGTGACGGCGGACGACGGATCGGAGATTCAGTTCCGGCCCGATTCCATCTGTATGCACGGGGACACGAAAGAGGCCGTGGAGATGGCGGCCGCCGTGCGCAAGGCGCTCGAAGCGGCGGGCGTCGCCATCGTACCGATGAAGGAGGCGTTGCAGGCATGACCAAATTGACGGTGGAATCGCTGGCGCACACCCCGGCGAAAGAGGTGCGGACGCTGATCCGCGAGGACAAATGGACGGAGCCGACGTCGGGCCTCTGCCTGGGGCACGCGCAGGCGAACATGATCATCTTGCCCCGGGACTGGGCGTTCGACTTCCTGCTCTACGCGACGCGCAACCCCAAGCCCTGTCCCATCCTCGACGTTACCGAGGCGGGCGACCCGGAGCCGAAGCGCATCGCTCCCGGCGCGGACGTGCGTACGGACCTTCCCAGATATCGCATCTGGGAGAACGGCAAGCTCGTCGAGGAGCCGACCGACATCAAGGCGGCGTGGCGCGACGACCTCGTCGCGTTCCTGATCGGTTGCTCGTTCTCCTTCGAGAACGCGCTGCTGGAGGCGGGTATCGGCATCCGCCACATGGAGGAGGGCGTCAACGTCCCCATGTATCTGACCAACGTTCTCTGCATTCCGGCGGGGCGCTTTTCCGGCAACACCGTCATGAGCATGCGGCCGGTGCCGCCGCACCAGGTGGTGAAGGCCGTGACGTGCACGGCGCGCTTCCCCGCCGTGCACGGCGCGCCGATGCACGTCGGCGACCCGGCGGCGATCGGCGTGAAGGACATCGACAAGCCGGAGTTCGGCGACGCCGTCACCATCCGGCCGGGCGAGGTGCCGATCTTCTGGGCCTGCGGCGTCACGCCCCAGGCCGCCGTCATGCAGTCCAAGCCGCCCTTCGCCATCACCCACGCGCCGGGGCATATGTTTATCGCCGACACGCGCGACGCCGATTACTCGGTGTTCTAGGCCCACAAACGCGACGTGCAGGCGCGGGGACGGCCATCGGCCGTCCCCG
>DAIRUD010000321.1:0-2931 GCA_036803565.1 Synergistaceae bacterium
TTCTGCTCCGAGAGATTCCCAACCCCGCCCCCAAGCCTCCGGCGGGGATCGCGATCTCCAGAGCTCTCCGTATTTTTAAAAAGTGATATTCTCGAAATAATTGCGCTCTAGCCCTTCCGGATGAGCGGACTCGGTTTCCCGACCGGAAGCACTGTTTTTCCGAAAAATTTATTCAGGAAGGCGGCGGCGCTGGCGTAAAACGAGAGCACGGAGATCGCCAGCTCGCTGTAGGCGGCCAGCGCATGCGCCCAATGCCCCCCGATCGAGAGCGTGTCCATCCCCAACCCGAAGAACAGCAGGCAGATGAGGAACATAATGATGAACAGCGTCTTGTGAATCGCCGATGCCGCGATCGTGCCGACGATGGAGAGGACCAGATATCCCCAAAATGCGAAACCGAGCTGCTTCACGTCGGCGGCGGCAGCCATGCCCTGGCCGAAGGCGCCCGCCTGGATCATCCAGCTCCCCGCGACCCCGAGCCAGAAAAAACCGTAGGCGCTGAAGATCGTCGCGCCGAACAGGTTGTCGTGCCTGAAGTCGTGCGCTCCGGCGATGATCTGCACGATTCCGCCGAGGAAAACCGCCCAAGGAACGACCAGAGCCGTCCCCGTCGTGATCCCCAGTTTCTGCGAGGAGGCGACCAGGGTCACGATCGCCAGGCCGAAGAGGCCGAGCGCCGTGGGATCCGCCACCACGGACTGCACGCGATGCTGATTGCCGATGGAATTCGACACTGTAAACAACACTCCTATCTCGTTTCAAAAATTAGAACGGCTATGGGCAGATCGAAAAACCTCGCGTAAAACCCCTCCCAGCGCACACCACGGGCCACCTCCCCAACCCGATCCGCATCCCTTCGCGGATATTTCCGAAAAACTCCGCGGAGAAGACGGCCGCGCCCCGCGCCCGCTACGGGCCGAATGCGACGAATTTCCGCCATGTCAACGGATTACGCACCCTTTCAGCATACCCGATTTGTCACCCCGCATCAAGGGGCGGCGGGAAAACACGCGCGCTTTTCACCCGACGGCCTATATCGAAATACGGTTCTTTTGTTATACTGCATCGGTAGAGAAGCGACAAGCTCTTGACGAGAGGAGGGGTTTGCAATGCCCGCGCAACGGATCGACTCGACATCGCAAAAACGCTCGCGCTTCGTATACCTGACCGCGCTTCTTTTCCTCGCGCTCTTCGGCTCCGTCGCTCAGGCGGCGCAGCCGCGGGGAATCGCCGGACTTGTCTGGGGAGACTCGCCGCAAGCGGCCGAGGCGAAAATGCGCAAGATGCATTTTTCCGATATGGAACACGCACCCTTTTCCCAACAGCAGGACGGTGCCGTGTACATCTTTCGCAACGGCACCGCCTTCGGCAGGTATACGCACAATGCGCTGCTGCTCTTCCACCGCAATCGGCTCTATTCGGTCCTTTTCGATTTCGGCGGCGACCCCGAAAGCACGTTCCCGGAGATTCTCTCCCTTCTGGAGGAGCAATTCGGCCCCCCCACGGGGTACGGGGACAAACCGCAGCCACAGCCGGAGTGGCAGGTAGACGGAACGGACGTCGCCCTTTCGCTCCGCCCCGCCGAGGACAGGCGATTTCGTTTCATGCGGGAAAGCACCCTTGTTCTGTACGCCGCCGACCTCGCGACCGTCCGGCGCATGCAGCGACAAGGGAAATAGCGATCACGGGCATACGCCGCCGACACACGACGCGGGAAACAAGCGCGATGCAAGCAAAGCCGCCGACCGGCAATCGCCCGCCATCTCCCCCACGTGGGAAAAACCTGCTACAATATGCGGGATACGAATACCGACCACCCAGCTTTATTATCGAGGAGGAATCGCCATGGCAGCAGCCGGAACATACCATCGCGTCGACCGACGCCTCGCGGTAGCCACGATTTTAGCATGCATCGCCCTCTGTTCCTTCGTCCTCTCCAGTACTCCGGCACACGCGAAACAGCTTTTCGTCACCACGATCCACGATACCGATCTCTATACGGTGCAGGAAGTCGCGGTGCACTGCATGAAAGAACGCGGCTTCGCCCCCGACCGGGTCGAGGAGCGGTTGATGACGTTCCGCAAGAGATTCGACGACGCGTTTTGGCTGGGTTCCCGCAACATGGTCGTCAAATTCGACACGAAGCAGGATGGACCGGACGTGGTGTTGATGGTCACGCAATACGAGGACAACCCCCACGCACATGCGCGTGGGCGCATGGCGATCGACCATCTCGCCCCCATTATCCGCGATATCCGCCACAGCGTCGACGGGACGCCTCTCAACAGAATCTACAACGAAGCGGCGACGGGCGCCCCTCGCAAGGAAAGCCGGAACCGGCGGGGCACGCGCTCCGACACGGTCGAGTTCTCCCCGCTCGACGACTTCCCGGCATACCTCGACAGCGCGCTTCCCCCCGAAACCAACACCGCCGTCGCCTTGAAGGACGACGCGGCATTGGAGAGCATCAAGACTCCGCAGGTAGGATACGCGGGACACCTCGGCTATGACGCCAAGGACAGAAAGCTCGTGGGAGACTACGGCGAGGGCGCGGTCGTAACGCGCTACGCCAAGACCCCGCCGCTCCCGGAGGACGACGTTTACGAGATGTACGACATGGCCGAGACGTACGAACCTCGCGAGGTCGAGTTCCTCTCCACGACCGGCCTCCAGTTCGAAGGCACGGTCGTCGTCTGGGCCGTCCCGCTCCGTGCGGCGCACCGCTACGGCATACAGGAGGGAGACGCCGTCCTCGAGGTCAACGGCAAACCCGTGCGGCACCGGGGACCTTCGCTGACCCGCTTCCTCGACAACTGCCTCGATCTGGACAGAAGCGTCGCCCTGACCTTCGAGAGAGGCGGCCGGAAATATCGCGTCGTCATCAAGGATTGAGCGCACCCCATCCGGAAACCGGGCCCGGGGAATCGACGT
>DAIRUD010000322.1:0-2918 GCA_036803565.1 Synergistaceae bacterium
GGCCCTGCCGACAGCCCCCTCTCGAGGGGGCCGGGGCTTAGCACGACGGAACGCGCCCTGCTTCCCTCAGGAAGGAGCGCGGCCAAGGGTGGTGGAGGGAGAGCGACCCTGCTTTAAATCATTCATTTGATCTAAAAACGGAATAATTCTACTTCTAATTCAAATAGCCCGCAATAAATAATGACATATACCACTATTACACATGCCGTAAAAATTATTATAGGCGTTATGAATTAAAAATAAGGGGTTCTGTGAAAACGACCCCTTTCGATCATCATCATATCATCGCGCCGAAATTTTTGCCTTGCTATCAATAGCAAGGCAAAAATTTTACGCGCAATTTGTTTTCGTACACCCCCTTTGCATCTTTACCATTTCATAGTGACGGTGTCGACGAATGCACGAGGCCAAATCGGCGTCCGGCAAAATATCTGGCGAGCGCGTGAGAACAAAATCTCTCGTATGCGCGGTCCGGCTTGCGGAGTGAATCGCTACCGGTAGCAGCTAAAAAGTGGGGCGAGTTGAAAATACAGTCAAAGCGAAACGGCGTTTTCCTCCACCCATTCTTTCCTTGCAATGCACGAAATATGTTCCGTTCGGACGACATCGAGCAGTACGATCTTCTTATCGCATTCCGTGTGATGATAGGCGAACCCGCATTTCTCCTGCACGCGCCGCGATTGTTCATTGCCGTCGAAATAGCCGCACCACAATCTCACAAGGCCGATCTCTTCGAAACAATGCCGCATCAGTTCCCGCACCGCCTCCGGGACCAAACCCCGGCCCCAGTAGGGCACGCCGATCCAGTAGCCGATTTCCCCTTCGTCCTCGCCGATATGCATACCGCTTTTTTCTCCGATCAAGACGCCAATGCTCCCAATCGGAGAATCCATTCCCGTCAAGACGATTGCAAAGATTCCGTCCCCGGACAGATGATCCGCGATTACCCGGCGGCTGTGCGCAACATCGGGATGGACGGGCCATCCGGCGATCGGCCCGACGGCGGGGTCTTTCGCGTATGCATACAAGGACGGCGCGTCCTCCTCCCGCCACGGCCGCAAGATCAATCTGTCGGTCGACAGTGTGCGCGCTATCTCCAAGTCTCCCCCGCGTCCAGATCCGCCGCGTCGAGAATCGCGAAAAGTTTGGCCTCCTCCTCCGAAGTCAGCGGTAGCAGAGGGGAGCGGACCGGACCGCCGAAGAGGCCCGCCCTGTCCATCGCCGCCTTCAGCCCCGGAATGCCGAACTTGCCCGTAACCGCCTCGCTCGCCAGCAGCAGGCGGTGTTGCAGCGCCTGCGCCTCCTCTTTACGGTTTTCCCGGTACAGGTCATAGAGCGTCCGACACGCGACCGGGTAGAGGTTGGCGGCCGCGAGCGTCCCGCCCTTGGCGCCGAGGGCCAGCGCGGGCAGGAAGTAGTTCGCGCTGCCGCTGAACACGGAAAAATCGGCCGGGGACTCGAAGATCAGGTGGCAGAGCTTCGCCATGTCCCCGGAGGTGTCCTTGATGCCGATGATGTTCGGGTGCGCGGCGACCTGCAGGATGGCCGACGCATCCAGGTTGACGCCGGTGTTGCCGGGCATGTTGTAGAGCACGACCGGCACGGGGGAGGCGTCGGCGACCCGCTCGTAGAAGGCGGCGGCGGCCTTCATGCCCTGCCCCTTGAAATAGTGCGGCGGCAGCAGCAGCACGGCGTCCGCGCCGGAGTCCCCGCAGGCCTTGCAGCAGGTGATGGTGTCCTGCGTCGTGTTCATATACGTACCGCTGACGATCCTTTTCCCGCTGCGCTTTTTCTCGAAGACGGACTTCGCCGTCCGCGTCAGGAGCGCGCGCTCGTGCGGGTTGAGGAACGGCAACTCCCCGTTGGAGCCGCAGACCACGACGCCGTCGATGGGCGAGCGCTCCCACTTCTCCAGGTTTTCCTGAAACGCGTCCAAATGCAGACTTTCGTCTCCATAAAAGGGGGTGGGTACCGGGGCGTAGATCCCCTCCAACTGCATCATGTCCATTCACCTCGTATCGATTTATTCGGGCGTATCGCGCTCGTGCGGAGCGTACCTTCATCATACACCCGGCGGCGAATTCCCGAAACAAGGCCCGCTCGCCAGAAGGCGGGGGAAACGTTAAAATCGGAGAGAGGAACGGGGGTGCGGACCTTCGGCGTACGGATCGGAATCTGCTCGTGGACGGACAGGACACTGCTGAGAAGCGGCTTTTACCCGGCGGGGTGCGACACCCCGGCCCGCCGCTTGGCGTTCTATGCCTCGCAGTTCGACACGGTCGAGGTCGACAGCACCTATTACGCGTTCCCCGATCCGGCGAACGCCGTCAAATGGATCGCGGGGACGCCGCGCGGCTTTCGCTTCGGCGTAAAGTCCTACTCCGTCTTCACCTGGCACCGGACGAAATTCGCCAACCTACCCGCCTGGCTGCAAGGCGAGCTCGGTCCTCGCGCAAAGGACGAGCGCATCCGCAGGGACGAACTGACGCACGGACAAAGGGTGCGGCTGTTCGAGGATTTCATCCGGCCCGTGCGCATGCTGCACGACGCCGGACGCCTCGCCTACCTGCTCTATCAGTTCCCGCCCGGCTGGGCGTTTCGGCGCGAAGGGCTCGTCTACTTCCGGCGGCTGCGCGAAGTGAGCGGCCCCCTCCCCCTCGCCGTGGAGGTGCGGCACAAGAGCTGGCTGGAGGAGGACAACCGCGCCGTCTTCCTGCGCGCGCTGGAGAACGAAAACATCGCCTATACAGCCGTCGACGAGCCCGCGCTGCCCTGGACCGTGCCCCCCGCCTGGCCGGTCACGGCGGAGTGGGGGACGCTCGTCCGCTTTCACGGCCGCAACCGCGCGGGGTGGCGCGATTCCGCCGCCTCCGTGCACAAGCGTTTCGACTACCGCTACAGCAGGGCGGAGCTGGGGG
>DAIRUD010000323.1:0-2908 GCA_036803565.1 Synergistaceae bacterium
ACGGTGATCTGCCGCGAGATCAGGACCGCCAGGGCGACGCCGAGGAGGACGCTGACCAGCGAGATGATCAGGATCAGCCGCTGCGCGTTGCGCGCGTCCCTCACACTCTGATTTTGCACGTCCTCCGCGGCTTGCGATACGAATGTCGCCAGCTCATCCAATTTCCCGACGAGCGCACCCTCCGCCTGCGTGATGTCGCCGTCGACACCCATTCGTTCGATGATCGCCTGTATGCGTAGGGGGTCCTTGCTTTGCCCCGCCTGCAAGGCCTCGTCCTGTAACTTGAGCACATCCGCCCGTATTTTCGATACTTCCTGATAGAGTTGTTTCTCCTTCGTGCTGCCCGCCGCCGTGAGTGTCTTTTCGTAATCCGCGAAATATTGGGCGATTTTCACCCGGTTTTCCTCGGTCGTCCGCTCGACGATACGCATTTCCGCGTCGTCCAGGTTGTACACGGTTCGTCCGAACATACGCCGGTTCTGGATGGCCAGCGCTTTGACATCCGTGATCCACATGGCCGGTTTGGCATAGTTTTCGAACATGTCCTGCATGGCGTACGTGATGTCTCCGGCCGTCCGATAGCCGGCGATCGAGATAACCGCGAGCAGTATGGTCATGGCGGCGACAATGATAAATACTTTGGCCATCGTTCCGATGTTTCTCATAGCGATTTCCTCCTTGATGACATTGTGGAAACACATGAAACCGCTGCGCTTCCCCGGACGTTTTGGTTTCTCGGGCGATGTCGCGTCTCCTCGGCCTCGGGTACAATGCCGCCGCAATCCATACGCTGCCGCATCGAGTGCGGAGCGCCCGGCAAACGGAGAGGGTGAAGAAATCGTACTCGCGCCCTCACGATCTGTGACGGATATACAAAAAGCCCTTGTAGTCCCTATTGTATGCGTCTGGTGGTGGGAACGCCTCGTTGATTGATGAATGTTTTCGTAGGTAAAATGTCGAAGACGGGGAGGGGGATCCTGCGCGGCCTTCCGAAAGGCCGCTATTCCGTGTAACGCGCGCGGAGCGCGTCGATGTCGACGCCGAGCCGCCGGTGCAGGTAGGTTTCCACGTCGCCCTCATGCGCGTCGATTTCCGCGAACGCGGCCGCGAGATAGGCGCGGCGGACGCCGAGGAGGGGGATCAGGTGAGGCTCCTTGGCCGCCAGGGAGCCGTACTTCCGCTCCGCCCCCTGGGCGGAGGCGAGGTAGTCGCGGTAGATCGTGCGGCGGGAGACGCCGAGCGCCGACAGCAGCATCGCGGCGGCAAAGCCCGTCCGGTCCTTCCCGGCGGAGCAGTGGAAGAGCAGGGGAACGGCGTCGTCCTCCGAAAGGCGCGTGAAAAAAGCACGGTATTGCGGCTGCGCTTCGCGCACGAGCGCGACGTTGAGGCGCAGCATCATGTCCTCGCCGACGAAGCTGCGGAGGTCCTGCAGGTCGAAGATGTTGCCCATGCCGATGGGGATGCGGAGCATTGCCGCGCCGCCCCCGGGCGTTCGGTCCGGCGCTTCCTCGATTTCCCGCTCGGTGCGGAAGTCGACGACGGTGCGCAGGCCCAGCCGCGAGAGGCACGCGACGTCCTCGTCGGTGAGCCGGTCCAGCGCGTCCGCGCGAAAGAACGCGCCCTTGCGGACGTGCCTTCCGGCGGCGGCCGCGTATCCTCCGAGGTCGCGCACGTTGTAGGCGCCGTCCAGGGCGATACGGCGCGTCCACCGCTTCCGGTCGCCGCGCATCCTACAGTCCCAGGGCGGCACCGGCGATCGCCCCCGCCACGACGAAGAGCGCCGGATGGATTTTCGTGAAGACCATCAGCAGGAGCGTGACGACGCCGATGCCCCAGGTGGGAACGTTCGTCAGGGAGCCGAAGGACATGTCGTAGGCGGCATAGGCCAGCATGGCGACGACGACCGGGCGCAGGCCCCGCAGCATGCTCTGCACCCGCGGGTTGTCCTTGATCCGGGATACGAAGCCCATGAGCAGGATCAAGGCGGCGGCGCTGGGCAGCACGACGGCGACCGTCGCCGCGACGGCCCCCGCCGACCCGGCGACCTGGAAGCCGACCGCCGCCGACATCTTCGTCGCGATCGGTCCGGGGAGGGCGTTGCCGATGGCGAGGATGTCCATGAAATCCGCCAGCGGCATCCATTGTTGCAGGTTGACGACCTCTTCCTTGACCAGGGGGACCATGGAGGGGCCGCCGCCGTAGCCGACGCAGCCGATTTTGAGAAAGGACCAGAACAGCGCGAGTACGTTTGGCATCGTCGTCCGCCCCGCCGCTACAGTTTCAGCGCGATGCCCGCCGCGGCCCCGGCGACGATGATCAGCGCGGGGTGCAGCGGGGTGAAGATCATCAGCGCCAACGCGACCGCGCCGATGGCGACCGTGGCCCGTCCCTTCAGGGCGTTCGGGGCCATATCCCACGCGGCGTAGGCGAGCATGGCCACGACGACCGGGCGGAGTCCCCGGAGCATGCTGGCGACGGTGGGGTTGTCCTTGACGCGCATGACGAAGCCGAGCAGGAGCAGCAACAGCAAGGCGCTGGGGAGGATGATCCCCAGAAGGGCCGCGACGGCCCCCGCGATGCCCCGTTTGCGGTAGCCCACGATGGCCGCCATCTTGGTGATGATCGGCCCGGGGAGGGCGTTGCCGATGGCGAGCGCGTCCAGGAAATCCTCGACGGCGATCCACTGCCTGCGCTCCACGACCTCGGCCTTGAGGATCGGTACCATGGAGGGCCCGCCGCCGTAGGCGACCGCTCCGATTTTGGCGAACGACAAGAAGATGCTGGACAGGTCTTTGAACATGGCCGATACTGATGCTCCTTTTGTGGAATGATCCTTCTGCGGCAGTCTAACACGCGGCGGCCGCTTTTGGGAAGGGGAATCGCCGGGTGGCGCGGTGCGGTTTCGTCG
>DAIRUD010000324.1:0-2900 GCA_036803565.1 Synergistaceae bacterium
GCCCACCGGTACTTGTCCTTCAGGCGGAAGTACCGGGCGGTCATCAGCCCGAGCGAAGCGATCGGGAAAATGATGAAAAAGAACGTCACCAAAAAGGGTATGCCCTGCGTCTCCTGCATTGCGCTTCCTCCTCTGCTCTGGCCCCACTCTCCGCGAAGCGCCGTCGCGCCCCGCTCCTCTATCCCTGCATATGGGATCCTCCGTTTACGTCGTAGCAGGCCCCCGTCACATATCCCGCATCGTCCGAGACGAGAAACGCGACGAGCGCCGCGACCTCCTCCGGCAGCCCCAGCCGCCGCATCGGGATGGCGTCGAGAAAGCGGCCGAAATCCCCCTCCCAGCTCACCTCCAGCCGGTCCATCATCTCCGTGCGGATGGCCCCCGGGGCCACGGTGTTGACCCGGACGCCGTACGCCGCCGCCTCCTTGGCCAGGCACTTGGTGAGGTTGATCACCCCCGCCTTGGAGACGGCGTAGTCCACGCTCGAAAGGATGGTGCCGACCTCCCCGGCGTCCGAGGCGATGTTGACGATGGCGCCGGAGCGCCGCCGCCGCATGGCGGCGTAGGCCGCCTGGCAAGCGAAGAACGAGCCCCGCAGGTTGACGTGCATCGTCGCGTCCCACTCCTCCTGGCTCACCTCCAGAAAGCGCTTCGAGCGGACGATGCCCGCCGCGTTGACGAGCGCGTCGACGCGCCCGCAGGCCTCCTCGATACGCGCGAAACCGGAAAAGACATCCTCGCGCGAGGTCACATCCATGGCCATCTCGGCGCACTCGCCGGGCGCGCACGCACCGCAGGAGGGGAGCCCGCCGGAGACGCGCAGGTCGGTCTTCACGACGAACGCCCCGGACGCCGCCAGCCGCTCGGCGATCGCCTTTCCCAGGAATCCCGCAGCCCCCGTGACGACGCAAACCTTTCCGCGCAAATCCGACATCTCGGCACCCCTCCGTCCGTTCATTTTGTTATTTTAGTATTTTACCGTATCCCAACACGAAATCCGCCACGAAGAAACTGGCCCCGACGACCTCGACCGGGTTGAGCCAGTCGAGCGGGTCGGACTTCGAGGAGCGCAGGGTGAGCTGCGCCCGCCCCTTCTTCTCCTCGTGCACCGTCGCGCCGGTCAGCTCGTTGAGGATGATCTGGTCCATGTCGAACCCCTGCCCGTCGGCGCGCACGAAGCGCTTGAGCTGCAAGCGCGGCTGCATCTTCGGCGGCTCGTAGGGCGCGGCCGCGTCGGGCGTCAGCTCGATGCGGATGATCTCCGTGCCCCGGCGCGTCAGCGTGCTGACGATCCGGTCCGGCTTCTCCTCGAAGGTCATGCGGCAGAGTTTCTTCGGGTAGCCCCAGATCTCCCGTCCCGCCGCCATCGAATCGTCGTCGGTGACGTACTCGTAGACGACGTGCGCGCCGACGATATCGCCGTAGCGGCACGGAATCACGATCCCGCCCTCCATGTAGGGATCGAGGCCGCCCACCTCGGGGATGGACATCAGGAAGACCTCGATCACGTCCCCCACGGGCTCGAACTCGACGGGCAGCGCCTTGCGGATGCCCTCCGGGTTCGCCTTGCAGAGCACGCTCAGCTTGCGGTATCCTTTGTACTCGTACGGGACCTCGGGATACAGCGGTGCCGAGTCGGGCATGGTGTAGCTCTTGCCGTGAAACATGGGAATCCCCCCTATATGAAATTGTTGGAGAAATATTTGGTATGAACACATAATAAACTATAAATTCGATGACGTCAATATATCGTCGATTTTTTTGCGATTCCGAAATATTATGTCCACTGTATACGCCCATCGTCATGAAAGAAGAACCGCGCGGATCGGTCCGCAGCGTCCCGGCGAATGCCGCGCGTCGCCGCGAACCCGCGCGGACCGCCTCGGCGCATCGTCCGCGACCTTGCCGATGCGGTCGATGCGCGCGGCCCGTTTCCCTCGTGATATAATTGCCCTTGCACGAAAAAACGGCCCACGCCCCGCAGAGACGCGTCGCCCGCACCGGAGGAACAGGCATGGCAGACATCGGCGATAAGGAAAGCATCGTACTGTTCAATATTCTCGAGATCATCTCCGGCGGCGACGAACCGCTGGGGGCGGGCGCCATCTGCGACGCCCTCGCGGACCGGCGCATCGCCACCAGCGAGGCCGCCGTCGGGCGCGCGCTGCGGAAGTTCCGCAACCGCGGCCTGCTCGAACGCAGGGGCTTCCAGGGGCACGTCATCACGCCCGCGGGCGAGGCGCTACTGTCCGAGCTGACGGAGTCGCGCACGGTCAACGCCGCCCTCCAGCGCCTGCTCTCCGATGCCGTCTCATCCTACGGCCACAGCCTGCATGACGTGCTCATCGCCCGCCGCGCGCTGGAGCGCGAGGCCACGGTCCAGGCGGTGTTCAAGGCGTCGGCGGAGGACCTGGCGCGCCTGGAGGCCATCGTCCGCAGGCAGTACGACAAGATGGCGCGGGGCGAGGAATACACGGAGGAGTCCGGCGGATTCCACCGCGAGATCCTGCGCATCGCGCACGTCCCCCTGCTGGAGACCATGTACGACTTCATCGGGCTGACGACGCCCTGGCAGAACTTCTTCATCGGGACGATGCAGGTCTACAAGCGCTCGGCGATCAACGCCACCCACGAGCGGATCCTGGAGGCCATCGCCGCCCGCGACCCCGACCTGGCGGGCATGCTGATGTGCGAGCACATCGACGACGTCATCGCCGGCTCCAAGCACTTCCAGCAACCCGCGTAGAACCGCGGGAAGACCGCAATACCCCACCACTCCGCACAGGCGAGGCACGGGCCTTTAATACGGTAATTTCCCCGATAAATGCTTGTATATCCCTACAATCCACTCGCGGAAGGGACGCGTTATACTTTCCCTGCGCTGGCAAACGCCAAAAAAA
>DAIRUD010000325.1:0-2888 GCA_036803565.1 Synergistaceae bacterium
CCTCCGCCGTGACGGCGGTCCGCATCCAGCGGCGGACGACGCCGCGCGCCGCCTCGTAGCCCCCGTCGAGAAAAACGGCCCCCAGCACGGCCTCCACCGCGTCCGCCAGGACCGAGGGGCTTCCGCGCCCGCCCTGCCCCTCCAAGCCTTTACCGAGGCGCAGGAAGGCCGCGATGTTCAACGCCTTCGCCCAGAGCGCGAGCGAGGTCTCGCGCACGATACGGGAGCGCGCCTTGGTCAGGTCGCCCTCGTCGAAATCCGGATGGTCGGAAAAAAACGTCTCGGAGACGCACAGCTCCAGCACGGCGTCTCCGAGATATTCCAATCGTTCGTTATGGCACAGGCCCGTCTCGTTCGCATAGGAGGCGTGCGTCAGCGCCTCTTCGAGCGTTGCGTGGGCGCGAAAGGCATAGCCCAGCGCGCGTTCCAGGGGGGCGAAATCCACCGGCCCGCGAACGCCCGACGCGCGCTCCCCGCCGTCCGAATCAGCCCTGGAAGCGTTCGAGGGCGAGGACCCCATTGTGCCCGCCGAAACCGGCGTTGTTGACGAGCACCCGGTCCACCTTCCGCTCGACGGCCTTGGCCGAGACGTTGACGTTGCATTCGGGATCGGGGAACTCGTAGTTGATCGTCGGGTGGATGATCCCCCGCTCGACGGCCATCAGGGCGGCGATGGTCTCCATCGAACCGGCGGCGCCGAGGCAGTGGCCGACCATCGACTTCGTCGAGTGCACCGGCATGGTGTCCGCGTGGGCGCCGAAGACGGCGCGGATCGCCAGGCTCTCGGTCTTGTCGTTCAACGGCGTCGACGTGCCGTGGGCATTGTAGAGGTCGACCTGCTCCGGCTTCCAGCCCGCCATGTTCATGGCCAGGCGCATGGCGCGGATGGAACCGCTCCCGTCCGGGTCCGGCGCGGTGATGTGATAGGCGTCGCAGGTGTTGCCGTACCCCTTGACCTCGGCGTAGATATGCGCGCCGCGTTTTTTCGCGTGCTCCAGATCCTCGAAGAGCAGGATGCCCGCGCCCTCGCCCATGACGAAACCGTCGCGTTCCTTGTCGAAGGGACGCGACGCCTTCTCCGGGGCGTCGTTGCGCGTGGAGAGCGCCTTCATATTGGCGAACCCGGCGATGGCGATCGGCGTGATCGCCGCCTCGGCCCCGCCGACCAGCATCAGGTCGGCGTCGCCGCGCTGGATGGCGTACATCGCCTCGCCCATGCAGTGGGTCGCGGTGGAGCAGGCGGTGACCACCGCCATGTTCGGCCCCTTGGCGCCGAAGCGCATCGCGACGTATGCCGCGGGCATGTTGCTCAGCATCATCGGGACGAAGAACGGGCTGACGCGCGACGGCCCCTTCTCCATCATCACCGCGTAGTTCTCGTGCGTCGTCGTGATGCCGCCCTCGCCGCTGCCGATATATACGCCGAAGCGCTCTTGATCTATATTCTCGAGGTCGAGGCCCGCGTCCTTGATGGCCATGTCCGACGCCGGAATGACAAAGTGGATCACCCGGTCGGTCTTGCGCGCCTCCTTTTTGTCAAGCCATGGTTCCACGTCGAAATCGCGGACTTCCGCGGCGATCCGGGCCGTGTGCCCCTCGGTGTCGAAGAGGCTGATCGGTCCCACGCCGTTGCGCCCCTCCGTCAGGGCGTCCCAATACGCATCCTTGCCACAGCCGATCGGGCTCACGACACCCAGCCCCGTAATGACGACTCTTTTCACAATATCACTCCCTATGAAGGGGCACGCGGGTGCGTGCCCCTATGCCCTTCGCCTGCGTTAGTCCTCCACGCCCAGCTTCGCCTTGACGTAGTTAAGCGCCTCTCCGACGTTGGTGAGTTTTTCCGCGTCCTCGTCGGGGATTTCCACATCGAACTCCTCTTCGATCCCCATGATCAGCTCGACGATATCGAGGGAGTCAGCGCCCAGATCCTCCACGAAAGAGGCGTCCGGCTTGATCTGCTCCTCCTCCACGTTGAGGCGATCCATCACGAGCTCCTTGAGTTTCGCAAGAACTTCATCCGAATGCATAGTCGACCACACCTCCTTCCATGACAACTTTCTCTCTTCGCGCAATACGCCTACATCGTCATGCCGCCGTCGACGGCAATCACCTGACCCGTAATATACGCGGCCTCGTCGGAGACGAGGAACGCGACCGTCCGCGCCACGTCCTCCGGCGTCCCGTAGCGCCCCGCCGGAATCTTGGACAGGATCGACGCCCGAATCTCCTCCGGGAGAACGGCCGTCATGTCCGTGTCGATATAGCCGGGGGCGACGACGTTCGCCGTCACGCCCCGCGAGGCGGCCTCGCGCGCGACGCTCTTGACGAAGCCGAGAAGGCCCGCCTTCGCCGCGGCGTAGTTCGCCTGTCCGGCATTGCCCACCAGCCCGGAGACCGAGCCGAGGGCGACGATCCGGCCGAAACGGGCCTTCATCATCCCGCGAATGGCCGCCTGCGTGCAGTGGAAGACGGAGTCGAGGTTCGTCCGCAACACCGCGTCCCACTGGTCAGTGTCCATCCGCATGAGCAGATTGTCCCGCGTAATCCCCGCGTTGTTCACCAGCACTTCTACCGGTCCGATCTCCCGCACGGCGGCTTCGAACAGGTCCTTCACCTGCGCCCGGTCCGATACGTCGGCGCGGATCGCCACGGCCGTCCCGCCGCCGTCGCGAATCGCCGCGACCACCTCCTGGGCGGCGGCCTCCGCGCTCTGGTAGTTGACCGCCACGCGGTACCCGCGCCTGCCCAATTCCAGCGCGACGGCCCGCCCGATGCCCCGGCTGCCGCCGGTGACCAGCGCCGTGCGTTCGGCAGCGCCGCTCATGCCGCGCCGCCCTCCAGCAGCTCCAGCGCCTTGGCGATCCCCGGCACGCCGGATACGGCGG
>DAIRUD010000326.1:0-2879 GCA_036803565.1 Synergistaceae bacterium
GGCCTTCTTCGGGAGGGAGACCTACTGCGCACTAAAATAATGGATTTGATCTAAAACTGGAATGAACTGAAATCATCTGCTGTCGTGGCAAGGCTTCGGGAGAGGCGATCTTTCCAATATAGAAAACGATTTGGCATGAATACGTCGACGTTGATCCGCTTCTGACGAATTTGCCGATGGCGCAAGGATGCGGCGGGGACAGGGCGTCGTCGAGCGCGTTTGGCCGGGAAATCCCTATCGTGCTGTCCGATAGACGAGGGCGGAGGCGGGGAAGCCCGCCCGGATCTGGAGCATGTGCGTGGCGATCTCGCCCAACGCGCGGAGAAAAACGGCGCGAACAACAACAACACGATAAAGACGAGCCAATCCCAGCACAATCGGCGCATGGCATACCTCCGGCAGATAACGTCCGCCCCGGCATGCGGGGCGCAAGCGAACGGCGGGGCCGCAAGCGCACCCCGCCCCTCTGCGGCATCGTCGGTGAAGCGCGGACCTACTTGCGGATCTTCGCCACGAAGTTGCCGAGGCGCTCCATGGCCTCGCGAATCTCGCTCTCCGGGCGGCAGTAGGTGAGGCGCAGATAGCCGTCCTCGGCGCCGAAGGGCTGTCCGGGGACGGTGGCGACCCCCTCTTCCTCCAGCAGCCGCGCGCAGAAATCGAAGGAAGAAAGGCCGAGCGCCTTGATGCCGGGGAAGACGTAGAACGCGCCGCGCGGCATGGGCACGTCGATCCCCTCCATCGCGGAGAGCGTGCCGACCATCAGGTCCCGGCGGCGCTTGTACTCCTCGATCATCCGGTCGACGTCGGGCCAGCAGGAGCGCAGGGCCTCCGCGACGCCCGCCTGGGCGAAGGCGTTGGCGCAGGTGGCGACGCCCTGGTGGCACTTCATGATGTACATTTTCGTCTCGGCGGGGATGATCAGCCAACCCACGCGCCAGCCGGTCATGGAGAACGTCTTGGAGGCGGCGGAGAGCGTGAACGTGCGCGCGCGCATGCCGGGCAGGGAGGCGATGCTGATGTGCGGCGTGTCCGCGTCGTAGGCGAACTTCTCGTAGCACTCGTCGGAGAGCACGAGCAGGTCGTGCTTCTCCGCCAGCGCGGCGATGCCCTCCAGCTCCGCGCGGGTGGACGTCGCGCCCGTCGGGTTGTTGGGGCTGTTGATCATGATCATGCGGGTCTTCGGCGTGATCGCCCGTTCGACGTCCTGCGGCTGCGGCCGGAAACCGTTCTCGATGCGGCAGGGCACGGGGACCAGGGTCCCGCCGGACATCTTGATCTGGTCGTCGTAGACGGGGAAATAGGGCGACGGGACGATCACCTCGTCCCCCGGGTCGAGCATCGTCAGGAAGACCGTCATCAGCGCCTCCACGGCCCCGGCGGTGACCACGACCTCGCGGTCCGGATCGACGTCCATCCCGGCGTCGCGCTTGAACTTCGCCGCGATCTCGCCGCGCAGCTCCGGCGTGCCCGACATGTCCGTGTAGTGCACGTCGCCCGCCTCCAGCGCCCGGATCGCCGCCCGCTTCGCCGCCTGCGGCGAGTCGAAATCCGGACGGCCGATCTCCATATGGACGATGCTTCTTCCCGCGCGCGCCAGCTCGTCGGCACGGGCCAGGATCTCGCGGATCCCCCCGCCGTAGCCGATCCTGTTCATCTTTTCGCTGGGCAATCTGTAATCCATCGTAATGAACCCTCCGTTCCTGATCGCGATTGATCGACAAGACCGTTGCAATATAAGAAAAAACCCACCGCTTTGTCAATCGCCGCAACCGGCGAAAGAACATGGCTCCGAGGCCCCGCGCCGACGCTCCGCAAGCGTCCCGCGCCTGGGTTATTTCAGGAACTTTTCGATGGCGTGGTTCAGGTCCTCCAGCACCCGGTCGTCCCCGCTGTGCGCGGCATCGACGACGCAGTGGCTGATATGGTCCTGCAGGATGATCCGGCCGATGTTGTTCACCGCCGACCGGACCGCCGAGAGCTGGATCAGGATCTCGCTGCAATCCCGTCCCTCCTCGACCATCCGCTTGACGGCCTCCAGGTGCCCGGCGACCCTAGAAATCCTGTTGACGACCGCCTTCGATCGCGTATGCTGGTGCGTCTGTCCGTGCGCACCCAAAAGACCGCCCCCTTCGAAATCGCCTCTTTGCCGGAACGGGCTTTAGCCTACCACATTTCCCGCGCCCCTTCCAGGCGCGCCGCGACGCGGAGCCGTGCGGAGGCCCGAAAACAGCGGCGGCAGCGCGGTTGCGGGAAGTTTTCGCGAGGATTTGACAAACGGCGCGAAAACGTGTACATTTCACCCCAATTTCGCGATAGATATTCTTCGAGAGGAGGGACCCAGAATGGCGCGCAACGACAAAACCCGTTTCGGCTTTTTCAGCTTTTTTACGTTTACCCGCCGCAACCGCTCGGGTCCCGTTGGACGTGCTTGAAACGCCGATCACAATCGACGCAACCGCAAGCCGCCGACCCCCGAGGTCGGCGGCTTTTTTGTTTTGTACGCATTCCGCGCGGAAAGGGGGTGAGGGTTTGCATCATATGGATCTTTGGGTTTCGCTGATATGCGCTTCGGTGTTGTGGGGGACGGCCTGGTCGGCCGTCGTGCTGTTGAAACGGACGAAAGGAGGTCGGACGGTACGATGAACGCGATGACGATTTCCATGTGGGTGATTTACGGAGGCTTTTTATTGCTCGTTTCCAAAATGGTCGCCGGGCGCGATGCCCTGCTCCCCGGCAAGGTCGGCGCGGTGATCCAGGCGTTCGCCTACGTGGCGACCTACGTTTCGGCGGTGGCCCTCGTCGGCTTCTCGGGGCTGGGGCACGGCATGGGCCTGCAGATCGAGATGGTGGCCATGGGCGTCATGTGGTTCGGCGTCTGG
>DAIRUD010000327.1:0-2877 GCA_036803565.1 Synergistaceae bacterium
GTTCTACTCACTTCGGTGGCAACGGAGCTGGCGAAGAGGCGGCTAAGGAGGCGCTTCGGGGTGCCTTCCCGACCGCCGGTCGCCGGGCGGAAACGGCGCCGGAACCCTTCGCTGCGAGGGAGGCGGGGCCGCTTCGACCCGCGCCCGCCGGGCACGGAACTGCGGCGCAGTCCGCGCACATCGGCGAAGCCGCTTTCCCCGCCGGGGAAGCGCAAACGCCGCCCCTGCCGCCCGCCGACGAGTTCCTCAGGAGCCTCACGGAAACCGGGCGGGAGGAACCGCGTCAGGAGGAGAAGATTCACGATCCCGCAGCCGTATCGCCGGATGCGTTCGCCGGGGAGTTGACGGAGGAACCGCCCGCGTCGCCCGCCCGCCCGAAACCGCCGTTCGCACCGAGGACGCCGCCCCTGGCGGAGAAGGCGACCTGGCTGGCGGAACAGCTTGCGCAGCTGCGGACATGGCTCTTCTCGGAGGGAAACGTCTGGGTGACGGTGGGTGTTTTGCTTTTCATCGCCGCTTTCGGCCTTCTGTTCAGTTACGTGGTGCAAGAAAACTTGATTTCGCTCGAGATGCGCTTGGCGGGTTCGGCGGCCGTCGGCATCGGCATGACGGCCTTCGGTTGGCGTTTGCGCGACAAGCGGCGTACCTACGCGCTGATCCTGCAGGGCGGCGGCATCGGCGTCCTCTACGTCGTCCTGCTCGCCGCCGCGAAGCTGGGCGGCCCCGTGATTCCCGCGGCGGCGGCGGTCGTCGGGATGCTCCTGCTCTCCGCTTTTACGGTGATCCTCTCGCTGATGCAGGATTTTCAGCCGCTCGCGATCTTTGCCCTGATCGGCGGATATGCCGCCCCGATTCTCGTCAGCACGGGGAGCTCGAACTTCGTGGCGCTCTTTTCCATCTACTCGCTGCTCAACCTCGAGATCCTGGCGATCACGACCATGCGGGACTGGCGGAAGGTCCGCTGGGGCGGTTTCCTCGCGTCGATCGTCGTGGGTACCTGCTGGGGCTTTTTGAAATGGCGGCCGGAATATTTCGCCTCCGTCGAACCGTTTCTCATCCTCTTTTTCGTCAACTACAGCGCCGTCACCCTCCTCCCCCTGCTGGCGCAGCGGGTGAGCAGGCTGCGGAACGCGGGGCGGCCGGACATGCCGATGGCGATCACGCTCCCCTTCGTGTTTCTCTTCCTGCAAATGGGAGCCGCGTCGCACACGCAGTACGGCATCGCGCTCGCCAGCATCGCGCTCGGCGCATGGTATCTGCTGCTCGGCAGGCATGTGCTGCGCGACGAGCGGGCGCGCGAGGCCGGGTTCTCCCCCTGGCTCTTTCTGGTTTACTGTATCCTCTTCTCCAATCTGTCCATTCCCTTTGTATTCAAACAGGCGGTTCAGGCGGTTTCGAGCACCGTGTGGGCGCTGGAGGGGGCGTTCCTGACGGCCTACGCCGCGAAGCGCCGGGCGCCCGGCGCCTTGGCGAGCGGTATTTTGCTGCATGCCGCCGCGCTCTTCCTCTATAATTTTGCGCCCTATCTGCACTTTCCCGCACACATTTATCATTCGATTCCGGTGCGGTCTGGCCTGCTGGATTGGCATGCCGGGGCGTCCCCCTTCCTGCTTACCGGCTTTCTCTTCGCCGTCTCGGCGCTGGCGAGCGCGTTCTTCTGTACGCGGCTGGACCGCGAGGTCTTCGAGGAGCGGTCGTGGATTCTATTTCGCGGGATACGCCTGAAATTTCCGCAACGGAGGATCCTGTCGTGGTCCTTTGCCCTGTACGGCACGGTGTGGTGGACGATGGCGGTTCTCCATGCCTGTTGCGTCGCCTATCCGGACAGCGGCGTTCCCGCGCTGGCATTGCTTTCCCTCGGCGGTATCGTCGGCTTCCTCGCCGCGGAGCGGGCGGAGTGGCGCTCGGCGCACACCCTGGCGGTTCCGCCGGTGCTTTATACCATGTTCTTCGGCCTCACCTCCCATCCCTTGGCCGTCCTCGCCGTATCCTCCCTGCGCTGGCCGCGCTGGAATGCGTGGAAGCCGTTCGAGACCGCGCAGCCGTTGCTGGGCTGGGTGGTTTTCGCGGTTCTCTTCGCGCTCGCCCTGCGCTTCTTCCGCAGCTTGCGCTCGCCGCGCCGGATAGAGAAAGGTGCGTGGACGGCGTTGCTCTTCTCCGCCGCCTCCTATACGTCCTATGTGTGGAGCGGGTATGCGGGAAGGCTTTTGCTGGACGAGGCGGCGACGACGCTGCCCAGCGACCTGTGGATCCTCGTCTCGATGCTGCCGCCGGTGGCGGCGGCGGCCCTTCTCCTGCTGGAGCGATTCGACATCCGCACAAAGTTGGCGGCATACCGCAAGGGGACCTGTTTCGCGCTCTGCGCCATCCTGCTGCTGCGCTTTCCGCAGTTCGCCTACACGCTTTTTTCGGTGCAGGGGAACGGTATTTTCTCGATCTACATTCCCATCCTGAACCCCCTGGAGCTCTTCCAGCTCCTCTACATCGCCGTGGCGGCGCTTCTGCTGCACCGCTTGCCCGCCAAGGCGCGGCGGATCGGGTTGTATTACGCGCTTCCTGCGGTTGGGTTCGTCTGGCTGCACAGCGTCGCGGTCCGGGCCGCCTTGTGGTATTTCGGCGAGAGTGTCCATCTCGACAACATGTTCCAAGAGCCGAATTTCCAGGCCCTGATCGCCATGCTCTGGGGCGTGACGGCGCTTCTGCTGATCTACAGCGGCAAGCGCTTGCGCAGCCGCGCGCCGTGGTTCGCCGGGGCCGCCCTGCTGGGGCTGGATATCGCCAAGCTGCTCCTGGTCGACCTGCAGAACGCGGGGACGCCGATCCGCATCGTGGCCTTCCTCGTGCTCGGCGCATTCTTCCTGGCCATCGGCTGGATCG
>DAIRUD010000328.1:0-2840 GCA_036803565.1 Synergistaceae bacterium
GGAGATCGGCGGCTCGTTTCGCATACCGGACATTCTCGATGCCTCCGGCGCGCGCATGCGGGCGGTCGGTTGTACGAACAGCGTGCGGCCGGAGGATTACCGCTCTGCGACGAACGAGGAAACGGCGCTTCTGCTGCGGATCCATCCTTCGAATTACCGGATCGAAGGGTATACGACGACCGTCTCCCGACGGGAATTCGTCGCCGTCGCAAGGGAGACCGGCGTGTACGCGGTCGAAGATCTGGGCAGCGGATTGCTCTTGCCGCTGGAAATACCCGATCTTCCTCCCGAAGCGACCGTAGCCGCCTGTATAGAAACCGGGCTCGATGTCGTCACGTTTTCCGGCGACAAACTGCTGGGCGGACCGCAGATCGGCTGCATCGCCGGGAAAAAAGAAGTCGTCCGGGAGATGCGCAGGCATCCCCTGTATCGAGCGGTGCGGCCGGACAAGATGGCGTTGGCGGCGTTCGAATCGGTGTTGCGCATGTACGTGCGGGGGACCGGCGGAGATATTCCGGTGATTGCGATGTTGCGCGCGGACGGCGAGGCGCTTCGCGAAAAGGCGCACCGCCTGTACGGCGCGTTGCGGGGAACCGCGGACGACACGCCGAACGGCGATTTCGCCGTGGAGGTCGTCGCGACGGAGGATGCCGTCGGCGGGGGAGCGCACCCCGCCCGACCGCTTCCCGGCTGGGGACTCGCCGTGTCGCTCCCCGAAGGGATGGCTCCGGAGGCGTTTTTGACGCGCTGCCGGATGGCGGAGACGCCGATTGTGGGCATCGTGCGCGGGGGCAGGCCGGTCTTCAGCGTACGGACGCTGCTCCCCGGCGAGGAAAGAGCGTTTGCCGAGACGTTGTCGAATATTTTTGAAAGGGGGGAGCGATAATGGAACATCCGTTTGTTTTGGGAACCGCAGGACACATCGACCATGGCAAGACGAAACTGGTCTCCGTCCTCACCGGCGTGGACTGCGACCGGCTGAACGAGGAAAAGCGCCGGGGTATTACGATCGAGTTAGGCTTCGCTCCCCTGGCGCTTCCTTCCGGCAGGACGGTGAGCGTCGTGGATGTTCCGGGACACGAACGCTTCATCCGGCAGATGGTCGCCGGATCGGCAGGGATCGACGCGGCGATGCTCCTGATTGCCGCGGACGAGGGGATCATGCCGCAGACGAGGGAGCACCTCTCCATCCTCGACCTGCTGGGAATCGCACGCGGCGTCGTCGTGATCAGCAAAACGGATCTCGTCGACGAGGAAACGCTCTCCATCGCGATGGATGAGGCACGCACCCTCGTGGCCGGAACGTTTTTGCAGGACGCGCCGATCCTGCGGGTTTCGGCACAGGAGGGGGAGGGGATCGAGGATTTGTTATGCGCCCTCGACGCGCTGGTCGACGCGACGCCGACCCGCCCCTCCGAAGGATCGGCCTTCATGCCGATCGACCGGACCTTCACGATGCGCGGATTCGGCAGCGTCGTGACGGGAACGATCAACAGCGGTACGTTACGGGAGGGGGACGAGGTGGACGTTCTGCCGTCCGCGCTACACACGAAAATCCGCTCGATCCAGATCCATGGGGCACAGGAGAAGTGCGCCCGGGCCGGCCAACGCACGGCGATGAACCTGGCCTCCGTCTCCGTGGAGCAGCTACGACGCGGGGACGTCGTCTGCGAAAAGGGCCGCTTTCAGCCCACGGAGTGCGTCGACGCCTGGCTGGACGTACTCCCCGCCGCACGGGAACCCATCTCCCACTGGCAGCGCGTGCGCCTGCACATCGGCACCATCGACGTGACCGCACGCGTCTCCTGCTTGGGAAAACAGGGGAAGGGCGGCGATATTCCACCGGGGAGCGGCGGCATCGTACAGCTCTTTCCCGAAACGCCGATCGTGGCCGCCTACGGACAACGCTTCGTCGTCCGCTTTTACAGCCCGCTGGAGACGATCGCGGGCGGACGCGTTCTCTTTCCCTACGCCCACCGACCGCACGACCGAAACGAACGGGAGCTGCGCGAGAACATCCTGTTCGACCTCGCGGGAAACGACAGCCCGGAGAACGTTCTGGCCTGTATCATCCGCAGCCACGGACCGGTCGGCACGGCAAAGCTGCAGGAACTCTCCCAAATGCGCGACGACACGTTCGCCGATGCGATCGCGACGTTGCGCGCCGGAGAAGGACGAGAGGATTATCTCTCCTTCGGCGCCACGGAGAATATCTTCATCGAGTCGCAGCGGCTGCACGACCTTCTCACCACCATCCGTGACGAGCTCGACGCTTTTCACCGCGAACACCCCGAGCTGTTCGGCATGAGCCAGGAGGAGTTGTGCTCCGCGCTGGGGGGCGACGCGACGTTCGGCCTGCGCGATCCGCGCGATTGCCGGGACTTCCTGTTGACCCTCTCGGCGAAGGGGGAGTTGCGCCACCTGCTCGTCGAGGGAGAGGCGAAATTCTCTCTTCCATATTTCAAGCCGCGTGTCGACGGTGATTTGCAGAAACTGGTCGGGCGCATTCGGGATATCTGCGCCGCGTCGCGGTATGAGCTTCCGGAGATGAGTCGCCTGCCCGAACAGACAGGTGCGAAGCCTGCCGAAATCACGCGCGCGATCGGCTTTCTGCGCGAACACGAGGGGCTCAAGATCGTCGGCGAGGGAATGCTGCTCTCCGGTGATGTTTTCCGGCAGCTGCAGGGCATCGTCTCCTCGCTGGGAGGCGATATCACGATCGCTTCTTTGCGCGACACCCTGGGGACGAGTCGGAAGTATGCCTTGGCGGTTCTCGAATTTTTCGACTCGGCGGGAATCACGAGAAGGGTTGGAGATAAGAGGGTTTTGTTAAGGAAAGA
>DAIRUD010000329.1:0-2836 GCA_036803565.1 Synergistaceae bacterium
CCGCTTCCCTCCTGCGAATCAGGAAGGGGCGAAACGAAAACTCCTTCGGGAAAGGATGGATGATCGCCGTGGAAGATGCGATCCGCAAACGTCTGATTTTTCTCACCGCGCTCCTTTGGCTGGCGGGGCAGCTGTACATCGTCTTCTACGCCGCTCCCAACATGGTCATTCGGCCGCTGCACGTGGCTTTTTGCCTGATTCTCGTCTTTCTCATGAAGCCGTTCGACAAGGACAAGCCGCGGCTCTCGCTCCTCGTGGACGGCGCCGCGATCCTCGCCCTGGCGGCCTATATCGGCTACATCCTCTACGACGCGGACCGCATCGTCACGCGCATCCCCTTCGTCGATTCGCTCACGCAGCCGGACTACGTCCTGAGCCTGCTGCTGGTCGCCCTCCTCCTGGAGGCGGGCAGGCGCATGCTGGGCTGGTCGATGTCGATCATCGCCGTGATCTTCATGCTCTACACGTTCTTCGGCAAGAGTCTGCCGGGGATCCTCTCGCACTCCGGGACGGGGCTCGACGATTTCGTCAACAACCAACTGCTGACCTCCGGCGGCATCTTCTCCAGCCCCATCGCCGCGTCGGCCGACACGATCTTCTACTTCATGATCTTCGGCGCCTTCCTGGCGGCGACCCCGGCGGGCAAGCTCTTCGTGGCGGTGGCCAAGTACGCCACGCGCAAGTCGATCGGCGGCGCGGGCAAGGCCTCGATCATCGCCTCGGGCCTTTTCGGCATGATCAGCGGCAGCGCGGCCGCCAACGTGGCCTCCGTCGGCGTCATCACCTACCCGATGATGGAGCGGGCCAAGTTCAAGCCCGTCTTCAGCGCGGCCCTGCTGGCGACGGCGGGCACCGGCGGCCAGCTCATCCCGCCGGTCATGGGGGCGTCCGCCTTCATCATGGCCGACATGATCGGCATCTCCTATTTCAAGATCATCGTCTGCGCCATCCTGCCCTCCATCCTCTACGTCGGTTCGCTCTTCTGGGAGGTGCACCTCGAGGCGCACAAGCAGGGGATGACCATCGAGACGGTGGACAAGGACGAGCTGCTCCGGACGATCCGCAGCTACTCCCATCTTGTGCTGCCCATCGTGCTGCTGGTCGTCCTGATCGCCATGGGGCGCTCGTTGATGTACTCCGCGATGGCCTCGACGGCCGCGCTGATCGTCCTCTGCCAGCTGCGCAAGGATACGCGGTTGTCCATCAAGGAGATCGTCGATATGGGGGTGGACGGCACGAAGGCGTCGGTCATCGTCGCGCTCCCCTGCGCCCTGGCCGGTATCGTCATCGGCGAGGTCGTGCTGACCGGCTTGGGCATGCGCTTCAGCGCGGTCATCGCCTCGCTCTCCGAGGGCAACCTGCTGCTGGCGCTGCTGCTCTCCACCGTCATGATCATCATCATGGGCATGGGCATGCCGACCAGCGCCGCCTATATCATGAGCGCCGTCCTGCTGGCCCCGGCCATGCAGAATCTCGGCGTCGAGGCCATCGTGGCGCACATGTTCATCTTCTACTTCGCCAACATGTCCATGATCACGCCGCCGGTCGCCATCGCCTCGTACACGGCGGCGGGCATCGCCAAGACCGGGCTGTGGGAGACGGGGATCGAGGCCGTGCGCCTGGCGCTGGTGCTCTTCCTCATCCCCTACGTCTTCGTCTACAACCCCGCGTTGCTCACGCTGGGATCGGCCTCGGAGATCGCGATCGTCTTCTGCACGTGCGCGGCGGGGGTGGTCGGACTGGGCATCGGCATCATCGGGTATTGGAAGGGCCGCGTCTCGACGCCGCTCCGCGCGCTGTTCGTGGTCTTCGCGCTCTGCCTCATCGTTCCCGAGCGCGTCTCGGACGTGGTGGGCGTCTTGGGGCTCGGAGGGCTGATGTTCATACAGCAGCGGCGCGCCGCTGCCGAAAAAGGAGTGCGGGTGTAAGTTGAAGGAAACGATCAAGCTGAAGGACTTTCTCAAAAAAGAGGTGAAGCCCGCCCTGGGCTGCACCGAGCCGGGCGCGGTGGCGCTGGCGGTGGCGCGGGCCTGCGCCGAGCTGCCGGACCGCGAGTTCATCGCCTCGGTGCGCGTCACCGTGGGGGCCAGCGTCTACAAGAACGGCATGGCCGTGGGCATCCCCGGCACGGGCGGCGCGCGCGGCAACGCCATCGCCGCCGCCCTGGGGGCCATCTGCGGCAACCCGGAGCTGGGGCTGGAGGTGCTGCGCGACAGCACGGCGGACGACGTGGCCAAGGCCGAGCGCTGGGTGCGCGAGGATCGCTGCTCCATCTATTGCGACCCGGACCGCGTCGGGGTGTACGTACTGGCGACGGTGTTCACGCCGGAGCACAAGGTCGTCTGCCTCGTCGACCGCGAGCACTCGCACATCGCCAAGGTGGTGCTGGACGGCGAGGTCGTCTACGACGATCCGTCGTCCGCGCCGACGGGCCCGGCGTCCGGATATGCCGACGACGGCTTCCCGCAGCGGCTGGAGGACGCGCTGCGCCTCGTCGACGAGATGGACGACGAGGACATGGCCTTTCTGCTGGAGGGCGCGCGGATGAACCGCCTCGTCGCGGAATCCGGCTACAAGAGCGAGGAGACCTGTTCCGACTGCGGCGAGTGCGTACGCGGGAGCAAGTTCGGCCGCGCCCTGCTCGGCTTTGCGCCGGAGGGGGCCGCCGATCCGGCGCTGGAGGTGCGCAGCGTCTGCACCGCCGCCGCCGACGCCCGCATGTCGGGCGTGCTGCTGCCGGTCATGAGCAGCGCCGGCAGCGGCAACCACGGCATCGCCGCCATTCTGCCCGCGGCGGTGCTGGGCGCACGGCTGGGGAAGGACGACCGGGAGATCG
>DAIRUD010000330.1:0-2818 GCA_036803565.1 Synergistaceae bacterium
GTCGGTTGCGGGCGGAAGGCGGAAGCGGCGAACGGTCCGGCGGATCAGGCGGGATCGTTCGCGAGGCGCGATTTCGGCTGCGTCATGAGGGAGACGAGGACGATGACCAGGAACGAGACGGGGATCGCCACGAGGACGGTCTGCACGCCCGTGTTCTTGCCGAAGATCTCCCAGCCGATGGTGACGGCCGTTCCCGCGAGCATCGAGGCGATGCCGCCGGCCTTGGTCACCCGTTTCCAACAGAGGCAGCAGAGGACCGCCGGTGTGATGCCCGCCCCGTAAATGGTGTAGGCCCAGAACTGGATGGCCAGCACCGAGGGGAAGAACTGCAAAATGATATAAGCCAGCACGCCGGTCAACAGGATGAACCAGCGGGAGACGCGCAGTTGTTCCTCGTCGCTGGCGCCCGGATTGATCTTGTTGGCGTAGATGTCGATGGTCACGTTGGACGCCGCCGACAGGAGGTAGGAGTCGCCGGTGGTGATGGTGAAGGCTGCCGCCGCGGCCAGGACGACGCCGCCGATGACCGTCGGCATCAGGGTCGCGGTTGCGATCAGCGACTGCCCGGCGGAGATGTTGCTGCCGAAGTAGATGCTGCCGATGAAAGAGAGGCCGGCGACGACCGGCATGATGACGAGGCAGGCCACGATACAGCCATAGAGGCCGAAACGCGCGGTCGGGAGGTCCTTGGAGGCGACGATGCGCTGATAGAAGTTCTGGTCGCCGATGGTCAGGAAGAAGAGCGGCAGATAGCCGCCCGCCCACTTCCAGAACGTCTGTCCGCCGAAGAAGGTCAGCTTTTCCGGCGGAGCGTTGGCGATGACCCAATCGACGCCGCCGACGGCCTTGAGCAGGAAGGGGATGCCGACGACGAGGCCGACGGTCATCAGGAAGGCGCTCATGGCGTCCGTGGTGGCGACCGTCTTGAGTCCGCCGGAGAAGGCCAGGGCGATGACGATGACGGTGCAGATGATGGTGCAGACCGGGATGGAGAGGCCGGTCGTGGCGTTGAGGATGAATCCGAGGCCGCGATATTGGTAGGAGACGATGGAGACGAAGGCGAGGGTGATGATGACGGCGGCGTAGATGCGCGCCGACGGCCCGTAGGATTTTTCCAGGAGCTGCGCGGCCGTCGTGCAGCGGCCCTCGTAGATCTTCTTGGAGAGGGCGACCAGCACGAGCATGCTGAAGATCGGCGGCAGGACGAAACAGACGCCGGGCCAGAAGCCGTAGTTGTAGGCCAGCGAGTTGCCGCCGCCGGTGACCGTTCCGCTGCCCGTGTACGTCGCCAGGATCGTCCCGGCGACGACGATTTTCCCGAGGCTGCGGCTGGCGAGGAAGAAGTCGTCGCTGCTCTCCGATCCCAGGTCCTTGGCCTTCTTATAGTAATACCCGCCGACGGCGAGCAGCGCTACCAGATAGATAATGACGATGGTCAACATGTGCGGAACGTGTACCAACTTGTGCAATCTTCTCAGCTCCTTCTCGGTGTTTCTCTCGCCCCGGCCGCGGGTACGGCCGGGGACGCGGATCCCCCCTCCCGGTGCGGGGAAACGTCATCCTCGGAATCGGCGCATACGCCACCTCCCTTACCGGTTTGCCGCTTCCGGGAGCGCCCGGAGAGGCCGGAAAGTTTGCAAGCTTGCAAAAATAAATCGTATCTGATACGATCATCATATCATATATCGAATTCACTCAGCAAGTGTTTTTTGTAAATCGAGAAATTTTGGTTCGGATTATTTGTACAATTGTCGTGTCGCGGCTGCGGCATGCGTGGTTTCTTTCGGTACGGCGCGACAAAAGACTTCCGTGGGAGGGGATATGGATGATCGTTCGCGGTGCGAGGATTTTCGACGGGATGGACGCTCTGGACGGGCAATACGACGTGTACGTCGCGGAGGGCGCGATCGTGCGCGTCGTTCCGGGCGGCGGGGAAGCGCCGGCCGGGGACCCCGGGGAGGAGGTCGTCGACGCGGCGGGCAGGTGGCTGTTGCCGGGGTTGATCGACCTGCACGTGCACCTGACGTGGAACGGTGGCGCGGACCCGGCGGGGGACATCACGGCGACGGGTCCGCAGGAGCACCTGCTGGAGACGGTCGCCAACACGCTGCGCTATCTGCCGCACGGCATCACCTCCGTGCGCGACCTGGGGTCGCCGGAGGACGCCTGCCTGTACGTCGCCCGCGCGACGGAGAGCGGGCGGATCCCCGGCCCGCGCGTCTTCGGCAGCGGCATGTCGCTGATCATGACCGGGGGGCACGATCCCTTCCACGGCCTGCCCGTGGACGGCCCGGCGGAGGCCCTGAAGGGCGTGCGCACGCAGGTGGCCAAGGGGGCGCACGTCATCAAGATCTCGGCCACCGGCGGCGTCTACGGCCGTGCCGAGGGCGAGGGGGTCGACGACACGGAGCTGCGCCCCGAGGAGATCCGCATGATCGTCGACGAGGCGCATCGCCGCAACGTCAAGGTGACGGCGCACGCCATCGGCGAGCAGGGCATTCGCGAATGCCTGAAGGCCGGGATCGACTGCATCGAGCACGGGCACTACATCCAGAAGGACATGGCGGATATCATGCGCAAGCAGGGGACGGCGCTCGTTCCCACTTTCTATATCTATCGGCACCTGGCGGAGGGCGAGGGGATTCCCGCCTATGCCCGGGCCAAGGCGCAGAAGGTCGTGGAGCAGCACGGGCGGGCGCTGCGGCTGGCCTACGAAAAGGGCCTGTGCATCGGCGCGGGGTCGGACGCCGGTTCGCCGCAGACGCCGCACCCCAGCCTGCACGAGGAGATCAGCGCCCTCGCCGGGGGCGGGCTGTCG
>DAIRUD010000331.1:0-2817 GCA_036803565.1 Synergistaceae bacterium
CGCGCCGCTCGCCGCGACCAGCGCGCCGCCCGTCGGGGTGCCGCCGGTCCCGGTCGGCAGGTTGTACGACAGGCTGAAGCCCTCCTGATAGGCCGCCGCCTGCGAAAGGGTCAGCTTCAGCACGTTCGGCTCCCCGGCGGGGATCTCCACGGCGACGACGGACGCGCTGCGCTGCCGCCGCGCCATCTCGTTCCGCACGAGCGAGAAATCCGTCGGTGCGGGGAGCGCCCCGAAGGGTGCCACGGCGACCGGGAAGCGGATGCGCAGCTCGCTGCCGTCGATCGTCAGCCCGCTCGGCTTCATGCTGTCGTCCCGCGCGTACAGCTCGTACGGGGCGGCCTCCGTTCCGGACCCGGTGCGGAAGAGGAAGGAGGAGAGCTGCAACGAGATCAGGGGGCGCACGCCGAGCACCCTGTTGACCGCCCCCGGCCCCTCGTTGCCCGCGACGCCGACGCCCCAGGCGTCGTTCGTCGCCGTCGTGTCGTCGTAAGGGCGGCGCAGCCAATGCTCGAGGTTGCCGCTGCCCCGGTATCTGGCGACGCCGAAACGCGACTGCCGCGCATACCCCTGGTACATGTCGGGCAGCGCAACGCGGCTTCCGGCGTCCCCGTCCGGATCCGCCTGCAGGGCGTTCTTTTCGTATACGGCAAACGCGTTGTCGTAAAACGGGTTCGAATCCGCCCCTTCGAAACCATTCAACCAGAGGAACATGTCGCTCTCCTGCCAACCGCCCGACGGAACCTGCCCGTCCGCGTTCCAGGCGTGCGCCTCGACGAGGTAGACGGAGTAGAACAAGCCCGGAGCGTTTTGCGCCTTCCGCCAAAGAACGGATCGCGCGCTCGCCTCGTGCCCGCCGCCCGCGTTGGTCGCGTGCAGCCACTCGCCGAAGTGGAGATAGCCGTCGTCCGGCACCTCCACCGCCGCCCCCCTGGCGGAAAAAGCCAGCGCGGTAAACAACAGCAGCAGCGCCATTCCCAGCATGACTCCCTTTTTGATCACGACCGGATCCCCCTTTTGGCACCATATGGTTTTGGCGGACAAACGACGGGGACCGACGTCGATCGACAATCACCCGTATTTTTTAATTTTACACGAATGATTTCTTTGATAAATAGGCAATTACTCCGAATAATTTCTGATTTTAATTTTACTTATATTTTGAAACCATATCTTCGCCGCCGCGCTCCGTACTGCGGCGCGTTCCCGGGCGATTATCGCCCCGTCATCCGCCGCACGATCGCGTTCGCGCGTTCGTAGACGCTCTCCGGAGTGCGCCCGATATAATACGTCCCCTTCTCGTAGAGGATGCGCCCGTTCACCATCGTCAGCAGGACGTTGTGCTTGCCGCCCGCGTAAACGACGTTCTTGACGATGTCGTTGAGCGGCTGCATGTTCGGCTGTTTCAGGTCGATGACGACGCAGTCGGCGAGCATCCCCTCGGCCAGCCGCGTGCACCTGCCCAGCCGCATCACCCGGGCGCTCCCCTCCGTCGCCATGCGCAGCACCGTACCGGCGTCGATCGCGGCGGCGTCCATGTTGCGGATCCGCTGCAGCGAGGCGACCAGATACATCTCCCGGAACATGTCCAGCGCGTTGTTGCTGGCCGGGCCGTCGGTGCCGATGCCCACCTCGATTCCCGCCGCCAGCATGTCGCCGACGGGGGCGATGCCGCTGGCCAGCTTGCAGTTCGAGGCCGGGTTGGTGACGATGCCGATCCCCTTCTCCCGCATGATGCGCAGGTCCGCTTCGGTGACGTGCACGCAGTGGTACGCGCCGCCGCCCCGGTCGAGCAGCCCCAGGCTCTCGAAATAGGCGGTCGGCGTCAGGCCGTGCCGCGCGAGGCAGCCCGCGACCTCGCCCGCCGTCTCGGAGCTGTGGAAGAAGACGGGCGCGTCGTACCGCCGCGACAGGTCGGCGATCGCCCGCAGCGTCTCCTCGGAGGTCGTGTACTCGGCGTGAAAACCGAGGTGGAAGGTGACCAGGTCGCTGAAGGCGTTGAGCCGCAGGTACTGCGCCTCCATCGTCGCCACATCGTCCAGGAAATCGTTGACCGGGGAGCAGAAGACGGCCCGGAAACCGCAGTCGGCCGCCGCCCGCGCCATGTCGTCCGTAAACGGATACATGTCGAACGCCGCCGTGATGCCGCCCGCCAGGTACTCCAACACGGCCAGCTGGTAGAGGTGGTACACGTCCTCCCCGGTCAGCTTGGCCTCCATGGGGTACACCTGCTCGGTCAGCCACTGGTCGAGCGGCAGGTCGTCGGCGTAGGAGCGCAGGAAGGTCATGGGCGAATGCGCGTGCGCGTTCTTGAAACCGGGCAACAGCAGGTTGCCGTCGAGGTCGATCTCCGCGTCGAAGAGCGGCGCGTCCGCGCGGGACGGCCCCACATAGGAGATCGCGCCGCCCTCCACCCACACCTCGCCCGCCGCCAGCGGTTCGCCGCCGTCGCCGGTGTAGATCGGGCCGTTGTAGAAGCGCACGGTCGCCGGTTCCCCCGACGGCCCGTAGACATCCGCCCCGGCGAAGTCCGACGAACCGCAACCCGCCGCGACCAGGGCGGCGATCGCGAGGAACAGGAGGAATTTCGAGCGCCGCAAAAATCGTTTCATCTGGCCGACCATCTCCCTCGTTCGCATTTCGGGCGGCGAATGCGCCCGACACCCGCGCCTCCACGCCCGTGGTTTATTTTACTAGGCCATCCGCGAATGCGGCAGGGTGAAATCGGCGCAATCCGGCATCGACGTGGAATATGGCGCCCGCGCACGGGAGCGGACGAAGCGAACGGCAACGCGCACCTTGCGGATAAGCGCTTTAAAA
>DAIRUD010000332.1:0-2809 GCA_036803565.1 Synergistaceae bacterium
CCTGGCGGGGTGTGGGGCGGAGCCCCACGGTCCTGCTTTATTCGCAGTTCTCCGCGATCCAGCGGAGCGTCGCCGGGTCGGCGTGGCGCAGCTCCGTCGCCGTGATCGCGGGCAGGCTGTACGAGTGCAGTTCCCGGACGCAGGCCATGGCGCGCCGGCGCGCCGACGCGGTGGTCAGGCAGGAGAGCGACCACTCGTCCATGGCGACGATCGCGCCCTTCCAGCGGAAGCGGCTGCGCACCGCGGCGGCGTTGGCCGAGGCGGCGAGACGGCGTTCCACGAGGGCGTCGCCGATCCGTGTGGCCTCCTCCTCGGTGCGGCAGTGGGTTTGCAGCACGCAGACCGAGGACATGCGGAGGAAGAGCGCGCCGAGCCGCCGCGCTTCGGCCTTCCACGCCTCGAGGTCGCCGTCGTTGAACAGCACGAAGTCCGCGCGCGCCTGTTTTTCCGCCGAGGGCAGAAGGAGGCGTTCGCGGCGCAGGATCTCCTGCGCATCCCATCCGCGCACGGCGTTGCGCTCGATGCGCCGTTCGATGGGGGCGGCGGCGTAGGCGACGCAGTCGATCCAGTCGTGCATGCCGCTTTCGAAGAGCAGCGGGATCTCCGCCACGATCCAGCCGTTTCCCGCCTTCGCCGCGCAGGTCAGGTCGGTGCGCGCACCGGGGTGGATCAGGGCGTTGGTGAAGGCGTGTTCCTCCTCGTTCTGAAAGGCGTGCCGCGCGATCGCGGCATAGTCGGGCGAGCCGTCCGCCCGGCGCACGCTGTCCCCCCAACGGGCGACGGCCTGCTCCATCACCTCCGGCCGCAGCCACTGGCGTTTCGCGACGGCGTCGGCGTCGATCACGCAGGCCCCCATGTCGCGCCAGACGCGCGCGACGGTGCTCTTACCAGCTCCAACGTCGCCTGTGAGCGCTACCGTAAGCATGGCCACCATCCTTCCGCTGGGTCCGGTCGTCCACCTGCACGCAGGCGTCCGGCAGTTCGAAGACGAAGCGCGAAAAGGGAGAGCGCTGAAAGCCGCCGAAGAGTAGGCGG
Organism: Synergistaceae bacterium; assembly: GCA_036803565.1. Taxonomy (GTDB): domain Bacteria; phylum Synergistota; class Synergistia; order Synergistales; family Synergistaceae; genus DAIRUD01. The sequence goes on from DAIRUD010000332.1 coordinate 1,036, forward strand.
CTCATAACCCCCGAGATATACAGCCGCTCCCGCGCCCGCGTCATGCCGACGTAGCAGAGGCGGCGCTCCTCCTCGATCCCCCCAGGCTCGTCCAGCGAGCGGGCGGTGGGGAAGACGCCCTCCTCCAGGCCGACGAGGAAGACCACCGGGTACTCCAGCCCCTTCGCCGCGTGCAGCGTCAGCAGCGAGACCCGGTCCTGCTCCTCCTCGTCCAGTTCCTGATCGGTGTACAGGGAGATTTCCGCCAACACCTCGGCGATCTCCCCCTCCTCCGGCACGACCGAGAGCAGTTCCCGCACGTTTTCCACGCGCTCCTCCCAGTCGTCCGGGCAGGCCTCGCGCAGGTATTCCTCGTACCCGGCATGGTACAGGACGTACTCCACCGCGCCCGCCATGCGCCCCTCTTCCAGGATGCGGCGCATGACGCCCGCCAGCTCGGCGGCGCCCTTTCCGGCCTTGGCCTTCAGCGGCGGCGTGCGGTGCATCTCCTCCCAGACTTCCTCCGGCGAACCGGCGGCGAGCGCCAGATAGTCCGCCAGGTCGGCGACGCCCTTTTTGCCCAGGCCGCGCGTGGGGACGTTGGCGATCCGCTCCAGCGACGCGCGGTCGCGCGGGTTGACGGCCAGACGCAGCATCGACAGGATGTCCTTGACCTCCCGCCGGTCGTAGAACGCCACGCCGCGCACGATCCGGTAGGGGATGCCGCGCTCCAGCAACGCCTGTTCGTAGCCGCGCGAGAGCGCGTTCATGCGGTAGAGGATGGTCATCTCGCCGTAAGAATAACCGTCGGCGTACAGGCGCTCGATCTCGTCCGCGACGAAGGCCGATTCCTCGGTATCGTTGCGGGCCAGCAGGACGCGCACCTGTGGCCCGCGCTCCGCCGCCGTCCAGAGGTTTTTCTCCCGCCGCTCCGCGTTGCGCCGGATCACGGCGTTGGCGGCGTCCAATATATTGCCGGTCGAGCGGTAGTTCTGATCCAGCACCACGACGCGCGCGCCGGGGAAATCCTCCTCGAAGCGCAGGATCAGCGACATGTCCGCGCCGCGCCAGCCGTAGATGGACTGGTCCGGGTCGCCCACCACCATCAGGCGCCCGGACGTCCCCACCAGCAGGCGCAGCAGGAGGTACTGCGGCGTGTTGACGTCCTGGTACTCGTCCACCAGCACCCACTCCGTGCGCTCCCGCTCGCGCTCCAACACGTCGCGGAACGCGGCCAGGATGTGCAGCGGCAACACCATCAGGTCGTCGAAATCCATCGCGCCCTGCCTTTGCAGCTCCGCCTGATAGCGTTCGTACAGGGGGCGCCACTTCTCCTCGATGTCCGGGTCGAGCGTCGCCGGGTCGCAACCCGCCTTCGCCCGCGAGATCCGGTCGAGCAGGTAGGCCGTGTCGTACTGCTTGACGTCGATGTCCAGCTCCCCGGCGACGCGTTTGACCAGGTTGCGGCAATCGCCGCGGTCGAAGACGACGAACGACGCCGGGTAGCCCAGCTCCTGCAGTGCCGCGGCGTTGCGGTGCAGAAAGCGCAGCCCGTAGGCGTGGAACGTCGACACCTGCATCCCCCGCAGGTCGTCCCCGACCAGCGTCTGCACGCGCTCCCGCATCTCCCGCGCCGCCTTGTTGGTAAACGTCAGCGCCAGGATGCGGTAGGGCGGAACCCTTTGCTCCTCCACCAGATAGGCGATCTTCGCCGCCAGCACCCGCGTCTTGCCGCTGCCGGCCCCCGCCAGCACCAACTCCGGCCCCTCGCACCAGCGAACGGCCTCCGCCTGCC
>DAIRUD010000333.1:0-2807 GCA_036803565.1 Synergistaceae bacterium
GCGGGCGGCGGCGCGTCGACGGACCTCCCCCCGAGCGCCAACGCTCCCAGCAGGATCGCCAGCAGCGCCAGCCCCATCAAGACGATCTTTTTCATCCCGCCGCCACCTCCGCTTTGGTGCAGCGGCAACACGTCCCGTAAAACACCGTGCGCACCCCGTCCACCCGAAAACCGCCGTCGTCGTTGACCTTGCCGAGCACCCGCTCCAGCTCCGGGCTGGAGAAGTGCACGATCTCCCCGCACGCCTGGCACATCAGGTGATAGTGCTCCGCGCACGGTCCCTCCCCCACAAACTGATAACAGGCTGGCGCCCCCTCGGCGAGCAGGTATTTGCGCACCTCGCCGCCCTCCTCCAGCTGCGCGAGGTAGCGATATACGGTGGACTTCGCCACCGGCGTGCCGCGCTCCTTGAGGCGGTCGACAATCTCCTCCGCCGTGACGTGCTCGGCGTCCCAGGATTTCAGGCAATCCAATATCAAGGCTTTCTGCCTCGTGTTCCGCGCCGCGTTCTGCATGGGAACACCCCCTTATCGAAACTCGGTCTCTGTTCGAATAATACGCCCTTCTCCGCGCCTGTCAAGACGGGAGATGGGGAGGCGTCAATACCGCTCTGGTTTTTCTATTGGCCGCAGTAATTTACTCTTCGTACGCAGAACTCCAAATCGAACAACCGCAAACGGAGTGGGAACCGTTTGCGTTCGATGCCAACAAGATAATTATCCTTTGGTCGGGTTTTTGCTCTGTACGCATTTGCCGACCGCCGTTATTCTTTTCCACAATGCGCTTTCCGCCAAGCGGGCATCCGGGGAAAAGACCGACCCAACAGAGAATTCATAATACATCGGTCCCGATCGCATGTGGGCCGGGACCGATGTCCGTACCTTACGCTTCTACCCTTTCGTCCTCGCCAGCAGCTTGACGATGTTGAAGTAGCGGCCGCCCTCGGCCTCCATCATGGCGATGTCGCCCTTGGCGTAGGGGTTGTCGCACCGGAGCCAGTCGGCCCAGGCCTCGGCGCAGCAGGCCATCTCCACGGCGCGGACGTCCTCCACGACGCCGGAGCGCGTCCAGAGGTCGATCCACCACGCGCAGGAGTGGAAGTTCGCGTCCTCGGGCAGCAGCGACACCAGCTCCTCCGGCGTGCCGTTCTCGAATTCCCGTTGCAGGCCGGGCACCGCGACGGCCAGCAGCCCGCCGGGTTTGAGCAGCGGTGCGAAGTGCGCCGCCAGATAATCCTCCTCGACGCCGTAGTAGTGATAGGAGTCGACGCTGACCGCCGCGTCGAAGAAGCCGTGCGCGTACGGCAGCGCATGGGCTTCGGCGCGGATCGGGTAGACGGCGTCCTCCAGGCCGAACTCGCGAAAACGTCGAAAATTCTCGGTCGGGTCGATCCAGAGGTCGTTGGCGAAGACCGTCACGTCGAAGCGCTTGGCCAGGAACATCGACGTCAGCCCCGTGCCGCAGCCCATGTCGAGGACGCGCATGCCCCTTTCGAGCGGCAGCCCGTCCGTCAGTTCCTCCACGACCTTTACCGCGTTGGGGCCCATCAGACACTTGTTCAGCAGTTCCCAGTTTTTTTCCTCGTCCTCGTAAAACATCATCATCGCGCGCAACTCCTTCCGTTCGTTCGCATCACGGGGTGTCGCCACAGAAAAGCGGGCGCTTGCGCGCGCCCGCCGAGATACGTCACAGATTTTCGCAGCGGCCGACGCCGCTCCTCGTTCCACGCACTCTGCAAGACGACACGACACATTTGTCCCGGCTCAAGTACCGGGCCTGCCGCGGGAAAGCGTCTTTACAGAGATACGGTCAAACACACACCACCTTTATGCTTACGCTGTGAGCGGATCATAGCACGGATGGATTTGACGGTCAACGAACCTGCGCGAAGCCGCACTCCCAGCGGCGGAGCGCAAGGGCGTCCGCGCGCCGCACCTGACAAGCGGCGGGCAACAGGCCGCGAAATTGACAGGAGACGGCGTTCACATATAATGCATAATGGTTTTTCGTGCGTTATATAATATGCAAATAGAGGATGAGATTTTTGACGGGTCCCGAAAAGAGAAAAACACTCTCCGAAGCAACGCTGACGGCGATTCGCAATATGATACTGAAGGGCGACGTCCGCCCCGGCGCGCACATCAACATCGACGAAATGTCCCGTCTGCTCAATTGCAGCAAGACCCCGGTGCGCGAGGCGCTGAAGGTCCTGATCAGCGAGGAGCTCGTGCACTACGCACCCAACATCGGCTACTCCGTCAAAGAGGTGGATCTGCGCGAGTACATGCAGACCTACGAGTTGCAGGAGCTTCTGGAAACGCATATCCTCCGGCGGATCGCCGAGATGAAATACCTCGTTGACTTCGAGCTCCTGGAATCCCTGAACGAAGAGCTGGCGAGGATGATCGAAAACGGCGAATGGGGTTCGCTGGGCGAACAGAACGACCGCTTCCACCTCGCCTTCTACTGCAACTACCCCAACCCGATGCTCGTCGAGATGGTACAGGATATCTGGAACAAGGTCCGCATCCAGCGCAACCTCATCTTTCAGTCCCGCGTCTTCATCTCCACCGCCATCGCCGACCACCGGGAGATGATGGAGGCGGTCCGCAACGGCGACCCCGACGCCGCCGAGCGCGTCTCGCGCAAGCATTTTTCGCGCGGCATCGAAAGCCTCCTCAACTTCTTCCCCTCGATCGGAAGGTAAAAACCGGACCGCGAGGGCTCCGCCCTCACACTCCCGCAAGGGAATTCCATCCCCTTGACCCCGGATACGGCAAGACGCCTTTCGCGCTGCGAAAGGCGTCT
>DAIRUD010000334.1:0-2806 GCA_036803565.1 Synergistaceae bacterium
TTGCGCTTGCGGGTGATGTCGCCGCCGTAGCACTTGGCGAGCACGTCCTTGCGCATGGCCTTGACGTTCATGCGCACGATGACCTTCTTGCCGATGGCGGCCTGGATGGGGACCTCGAAGAGCTGGCGCGGAATCAGCTCCTTGAGTTTGCCGGTGACGGCGTGCCCGCGATGATACGCCTCGTCGCGATGGCAGATGAAGCTGAAGGCGTCGACCGGCTCCTCCTGGATGAGGATGTCGACCTTCACCAGATCCGAGGCCCGGTAGCCGATGTGGTCGTAGTCGAGCGAGGCGTAGCCGCGCGTCGCGGACTTGAGCCGGTCGTGAAAGTCGAGGATGAACTCGGCCAGCGGCAGGTCGTAGACGAGGCGGACGCGCTCGGGGGTGATATAGTCCATGCCGACGTACACGCCGCGCTTTTCCTGGCAGAGCTGCATGCACGCGCCGACGTAGCCGTCGGGAAGGAAGACCGTCGCCCGGATGAAGGGCTCCAGGATCTCCTGCTGCTTGGTGACGTCGTTGGGGAAGTCCGAGGGGCGGCGCGCTTCGGCGACGGAACCGTCCGTCATCACGATCTGATAGACGACGTTGGGCGCGGTCGCCACGAGCTCGACGTTGAACTCGCGGAAGAGGCGCTCCTTGGCGATTTCCATGTGCAGCAGGCCGAGAAAGCCGCAGCGGAAGCCGAAACCGAGCGCCGTGGAGGACTCGGGCTCGAAGGTGATGGCGGAATCGTTGATCTGAAGCTTTTCCAGCGCCTCGCGCAGGGCGTTGATCTCCTCCCGCTCGATCGGGTAGAAGCCGCAGAAGACGACCGGCTTGACCTTGCGGTAGCCGGGCAACGGCGCGGGAGCGGGGTTGCGGGCGTCGGTGATGGTGTCGCCCACCCCGGCGTCGGCGAGGGATTTGATACCCGCGGCGATATACCCGACCTCGCCGGGTCCGAGCGCCTCCACCGGCTGCATCGAGGGCGTGAACACCCCGACCTCCTCGACCTCGAACTCATCTCCCGTAGCCATGAAGGAGATGTTCTTGCGGGTGCGCAATTCGCCGTCGACAACGCGGACGTAGCTGATGACGCCCTTGTAGTTGTCGTAGACGGAGTCGAAGATCAGGGCGCGCAGCGGCGCGCTGCGGTCGCCCTGCGGCGGCCGCACGTCGGAGACGATGCGCTCCAGGATCTCGTCCATGCCGGTGCCGTCTTTGGCGCTCGCCAGGACGGCGTTGGAGGCGTCCAGCCCGATGACCTCCTCGATCTCCTTGACGATGCGCTCGGGCGAGGCGGAGGGCAGGTCGATCTTGTTGAAGACGGGGATGATGTCGAGATCCTGCTCGACGGCGAGATAGGCGTTGGCGACGGTCTGCGCCTCGACGCCCTGCGCCGCGTCCACGACGAGAACGGCGCCCTCGCAGGCCGCGAGCGAGCGCGAGACCTCGTAGTTGAAGTCGACGTGCCCCGGCGTGTCGATCAGGTTGATCGTGTACTCGCGCCCGTCCTTCGCCATGTACTGCATCCGTACCGGCACGAGTTTGATGGTGATGCCGCGCTCGCGCTCCAGCTCCAGCATGTCCAACAGCTGCGCCTTCATGTGGCGGCTCTCCACCGTGTGCGTCCGCTCCAGCAGCCGGTCGGCGATCGTCGACTTGCCGTGGTCCACGTGCGCGATGATGCTGAAATTGCGAATCCCGTCCAATACCTGTTTCCCGTCGTTGCCCATACCTTCACCTCTTGCGCGTCATGCGCTCAAGGGTTCATTTTATCCGATTTGCGCGCGATGCACAACGTGGCGAACGAGGAAAGACGAGAGGAGGGCGTCAGCGTAACAGCGGAAGGCTGCCGGTGAGCTTGTTCACCTTCTTCCTGTCGCCGAAGACGGCCACGCCGAAATAGCGCAGATCCTCCTCGGAGACCCCGGCCATCTTGCCGACGAACTCGTCGTACGTCTTGCAGCTCTGCGCGGTGTCGGAGAAGTCCACGACGGTCAGGTCGGCGTACTCCTCGGCGTACAGGGTTTCGCGCACCGCCCGGATGGAGGCGGCATCCCCCCTGAGGATGGGAATCGGCAGCGCCACGATCCCCAGGTGTTCCCGGTCCGCCCCGTCCCGCACGTCCCGCCCCACCGCGCCGGGGTGCCGCTTGCCGATGGTGACGCCCATGACGGCCGCCGTATTGGAGATGAGGCCCAAGGGGAGGGAGCCGTCGATGATCATGACGCATTTCTCGTCGCACATATCGTTCGCCCGCTTTCTACGCGATGATTTCTTCGGGAAGGGCGCGATTCGCGCCGTCTCGGGACGGTCGTTCGCGATCGCCGCCTTCGGCGAAGATCCTTTGATACTGTTTCGGCGTCAGGCCGATCAACTGCCGAAAGGTCGTGGTAAAGTGGCTTTGGTCGGAGAAACCCGTGCGAAACGCGCATTCGGCCGGAGGAACGCCGGATTCCAGCAGATGCTTCGCCCTGCCGACGCGCAGCGTCGTCAGGTAACGGTACGGCGTGATCCCCTCCCGGCGTACGAAGGCGCGGAGCAGCGTGTACTTGTTCCCGCCCGCGATCCGGGCCAGCCGCTCCAGCGTGACGTTCTCCCCGCTGTGCGCCTCCAGCCACGCGCAGGCCTTGGCGACGGCCTCGCCGTCGTCGCGCCCGTCCCGCTCGGCTTCGTCCGTCGGCGCCGCATGTTCTTCGATCAGGGACTGCACGAAAAAAAGAAACCGCTCCTCCTTCGCGGCGTCCGCCCGCTCCCGCATGATCGCCGCGTGGACGTCGCACAGCGCGGACGCCGCCTCGCGGGAAACCGCCACCGGCTC
>DAIRUD010000335.1:0-2791 GCA_036803565.1 Synergistaceae bacterium
CGGACGACCTGCTGATTACAAGTCAGCTGCTCTACCAACTGAGCTACACCGGCGCTGTTTCGTCACCCTGTTCCATAGCCCCTCGGACGCCGAACATTCCGTATTCTACATGCTTTTCGCCGTTCGTCAAGTCCCCTTCCGGCGATCCGCCCGACAAATCCGCTCTTTCCGCGTCCCGCTACAACAACTCCGCGATCTGCACCGCGTTCAGCGCCGCCCCCTTGCGCAGGTTGTCGGCGACCACCCACAGGGCCAGCGCGCCGTCGATCCCCGTATCGCGCCGAACCCGTCCGACGTAGACCGCGTCCTTTCCCTCGGCGAGGCGGGCGCGCGGATAAACCGCGTCCGCCGGGTCGTCCATCAGGATCACGCCCGGCGCTTCCCGCAGCACGCCGCGCGCTTCCTCCGGCGTGATCTCCCGCTCGAAGTTCGCCACGATCGCCTCGCCGTGCGACCGGAAAACGGGCACGCGCACCGTCGTGCAGCTCACGCTGAGATCGGGAATGTGCATGATCTTGCGCGACTCGTACACCATCTTCCACTCCTCCTGCGAGATGCCCTCCTCGTCGAACGAGCCGATATGGGGCAGCATGTCGAAGGCGATGGGATGGGGATAGACCGAGGTCTCCCGGGGCTCCCGCCCCTCCAGGACATCCGCGCTGCCGTCGCGGAGGGCGTCCAGCGCGGCGATCCCCGTTCCGGAGACGGATTGGTAGGTCGCGTACGAGACGTAGTTCAGCCCCGCCCGCTGGTGCAGCGGATAGAGCGCCACGACGGCCTGAATCGTCGAGCAGTTGGGGTTGGCGATGATCCCCTTGTGCCGCGCCACATCCTCCGGGTTGACCTCCGGAACGACCAGCGGTACCTCCGGGTCCATCCGCCAGGCGGAGCTGTTGTCGATGACCACGGCGCCGCTCCGCGCGGCGACCGGCGCCCAGCGCTTGGAGGCCGAGCCGCCGGCGGAGAAGAGCGCGATGTCGACGTCGCGGAACGCATCCTCGTCCACCGCGCGCACCGTATACTCCGCACCGCGAAACGACACCTTTTTGCCCGCGGAGCGCTCCGAGGCCAGCGGCAACAGCTCGCCGACCGGAAAATCGCGTTCCTCGAGCACCCGCAGCATCTCGCGCCCGACCAGCCCGGTCGCGCCGAGCACCGCTACCCGCCGGGACTTCTTGTCCACCGCCGCCATCGTGCTACGCCCCCTCCTCGATGAAGTGCTCGTGCAGCGCGCGCACCGCGTCCTCGGCCCGCATCGAGGCGACGATGCAGGTGACGGTGAGGGCGGTGGACGCGATCATGTCGATGTTGATCCCCTCCTCGGCCAGCACGTTGAACATGCGGGACGGGATCTCGGGGTGGTTGGCGATGCCCGAGCCGACGATCGACACGCGCGCGATCTCGGTATTGAAGGAGACGCCCTGCGCGCCGACGTCCTTGCTGAAGGCGCGGCAGACGTCGATCGTCCCGTCCAGAAACTCCTTCTTCACGAGAAAGCCGATGTCGTTGAGGCCGCCCCGCATGTTGTTCTGGATGATCATCTCGGCCCCGATGCCGTTCTCGGCGAGGCTGGAAAACAGCCTGCCGGCCACGCCCGGCACGTCCGGGACGCCCATCATGACCACCTTGGCCACTTTATTGTCGTGCACCACGCCCTTGATGATCAGGCCCTCGCTCACGGGATTGCTCTTCACGATCCAGGTTCCCTCCTCTTCGACGAAGCTCGACGCGACGTAAAGCGGCACCTCGTAACGCGCCGCGACCTCCACGCTCCTCGCCTGGAGCATCTTCGCGCCCAGCGTGGAAAGCTCCATGCACTCCATATAGGTAAAATAATCCAGCTTCACCGGCGCCTTGACGACCCGCGGATCGGCGGACATCACGCCGGAGACGTCCTTCAGGATGTGGCATTCGCCCCCGATGGCGGCGGCCAGCGCCACGGCGGAGAGGTCCGAGCCGCCGCGCCCGAGCGTGATGACGTCGCCGTCGTCGGTGAGCGCCTGAAATCCCGCCACGACGGCCACCTTGCCCGCCTCCATGGCGGCGATGACGCCCTTGGGGTCGACGCGGTAGATGCGGCCCTCCGTCGGGAAACCCTTGGCGTAAAAACCGGCCTGCGCCGCCGTGAACGACTGCGCCGGGACGCCCTCCTGCTTCAGCGCCAGCGCCAGCAGCGCGACGCTCTGCTGTTCGCCCGTGGCCAACAGCTGGTCGATCTCCCGCCCGTCGAGCTCCTCCGCGACGTCGCCGGCCAGTTCCAGCAGGCGGTTCGTCGTGTTGCCCATCGCGGAGACGATGACGGCCGTCTTGTAGCCCCGTTCGCGGTATTTGCAGACGATGCGCGCGACCTCGTGCATACGCTCCGCGTCGGCGACAGAACTGCCGCCGAACTTGAGTACGGCGATCTTTTCCTCCGTCACGACCGCCACCTACCCCTCGTTCGCCAGCGAGAGGGACGTCTCCACGCGCGCACCGTCGGCGTTGCCCTCCAGAACGAAAAAGAGCGAGTCCACCCCGTGCTCGGAAAACGTGTGGCACATCGTCTCCGCCACCTTGCGGGGGCGTCCCTTCACCAGGGCGATGATGCTCGGCCCCGATCCGCTGATGGCGACGCCGAGGCAGCTCGGAATCGCGGCGACGCGCTCCATGACCTCCTCGCCGCCGGGAAAGAGCTTGGCGCGGTACTGCTGGTGCAGGCGATCCGCCATGCCCCAGGAGAGCAGCTCCCACTTGCCCGCCGCCCACGCGGCGGTGAGCAGCGCGGCCCGCCCCAGGTTGAAGACGGCGTCCT
>DAIRUD010000336.1:0-2787 GCA_036803565.1 Synergistaceae bacterium
TCGTCCTCGGGCAGGCGGGCGGCTGGCATGAGCGCGCCCTGAGGGAAGCGGCGGCGGCCTGCGGTATCGAGGCGCTCTGCCTGCCGATCTCGCGCCTCCTCGCGACGACGGGCGGCGCGCGGGACGCCTTCGGCGTCTCCACGAACGACGGTTTCGTCCCCCTCCGGCCCGACGACCGCGTTCTGGTCCGCGCCGTTCCGGGAGGATCGCTGGAACAGGTCGCCTACCGCATGGACGCCCTGCATGCGCTGCGGGACTGGGGGTGCCGCGTCGTCAACGGCGCGGAGACGATCGAGCGGAGCGTCGACAAGTTCCACGCGTCGTTCCTCATCCGCAACGCCGGACTGCCGACGCCGCGCACCTGCGTCGCGGAGCGTTTCGACGACGCCATGGAGCGCTTCGCCGCACTGGGCGGCGACATCGTTCTGAAACCGCTCTTCGGTTCGGAGGGAAAGGGCATCCTGCGCATCGACAACGAGGATCTCGCTTATCGCACGTTTCGTGCGCTGGAAGTGGCGAGAAGCGTGTATTATATGCAGGAGTTCCTTCCCGCGCGCGGCTGGGACCTGCGCGTCTTCGTCCTGGCCGGACGCGTGCTCGGCTGCATCCGCCGGGCGGCGACGGGCTGGAAGACGAACGTCTCCCAGGGCGCGCTGCCCGAGGCCTACCCGTTGACGGAGGAGATCGCGTCGCTCGCGCTCCGCACGGCGGAGGCCTTTGCGGCCGATTACTGTGGGGTGGACCTCTATCCGACGGACGCCGGTTTTTCCGTCATCGAAATCAACGGGATTCCGGGTTGGAGAGGCCTGGAACGGGCAACCGGAATTCCCGTGGCGAAGGAGATCGTGACATGGCTCGACAGCATATGACCGTCCCGCAACTGGCGGAACTGGCCTGCCTGATGGAGGTTGCCTGCCCGAAACCGGGCAACGTCTCCCCCGGCAAGCCCTTCCGCTATATCAACGAGATGACGTTTGCCGCCAGCGCCATATGTGCCTCGGAGGCGTTTCTCGACCCCGACGCCTCGGTCGGGGCCATGGTGCTCGAGGGCGTACAGGCAACGCAGGAGACCGTCGAACGCAACACCAACCTCGGCATCCTGCTCCTCCTGGCGCCGCTCGTCAAGACGGCGCACGGCGGCTCGTTGAGTCGGGAGGACGTCGCGCGGACCCTCTCCGAACTCACCGCGCAGGACGCGGCCGACGTGTATCGGGCGATCCGCACCGCTGCGCCGGAGGGACTCGGACGCAGCGAGACCTACGACATCGCCGACGGCGCGCCGCCCTCCCTCATGGACGCCATGCAGGCGGCGGCCCCTTGGGATTCCGTGGCGCGCGAGTATGCCAAGTGCTACGAGATCACCTTCGGCGCGACGCTGCCCTGCCTGTCTCGCCTCTGGCAGGAGGGACGCACGTTGAAATCGAGCCTGCAACAGACCGCTCTGACGTTGCTGAGTCTCTTCCCCGACACGCTGATCGCCCGCAAGCTGGGCCTGCCCATCGCCATGGAGGTCGCCGCCGACGCCAAGCGGGCGCTCGCCGTCGGCGGGTACTACCGCCGCGAGGGGCGGCAGATCGTCCTCGACCTGGCGATGCGGCTGGACGACATGGACAACCGGATGAACCCGGGTACGACGGCCGACCTCGTGGCGGCGGGGCTGTTCGTCTTCCTGTACGAAGAGCAGCGGCGCACGCCTCTGCCGGATATCATCGAGCGGTGGGACGCCAAGATCATCTGCTGATCCCCGTAGCGGACGGCGCGGCCGCGCCGGGAAGGAAGTGAGGAGCATGGCGGACGTACTGGGAAAGGACATCCAGCAGGGAGCGCCCGCGACGCGGGTGGCGCTCTCCCGCGTCGGCGTCACCGGGCTGAAGCGGATTCTGCGTCTGCGCGCGCCGGACGGCGAAGCGGCGGACGACACGCTCTTCTTCGCCGAGATGGATCTCTTCGCCCACCTGGACGCGCGGCAGGCGGGCGTACATATGTCCCGTTTCATCGAGAACATCGAGGACGCGGCGGCGGAGCTGGCGACCGCCCCCTCCCCCGACATCGAGACGCTGGCCGAACGCATGGCCGCCGCCATCGCCCGCACCCAGGGGGCGGCGCGCGCCGAAGCGCGCATCCGCGCCCAATACCCCATGGCCAAGCGCACGCCCGTCTCCGATCTGAAGGTGGAGGACCTCTACACCTTCATCGGCATCGCCGTCAGCAACGGCACGCGCACGCGCCGCGCCGTCGGCGTGGAGGTCTCCGGCCTGACCGTCTGCCCCTGCGCGCGCGAAATGGTCTCGGAGCACGCGCGCGGCCTGCTCGCCGACGCCGGATACACGGCGGCGCAGGCCGCCGAGATCGTCTCGCTGCTGCCCCTGGCCTCGCACAATCAGCGCGGACTCGGCACGCTCATCGTCGGCACCGACCGCTGCGTCCGCGCGGAGGACCTGGCCGCCGTCGTCGAGAACGCGATGAGCTCCGAGATCTACGAACTGCTCAAGCGTCCCGACGAACTTCACGTCGTGCGCAAGGGCCACATGCGCCCGCGCTTCGTCGAGGACGTTGTGCGCGAAATCATCCGCGGCGTCGTCGAGCGCATGCCGACGCTGCCCGACGATACCTTTCTCCTCGCCCGACAGGAGAACTTCGAGAGCATCCACACTCACAACGCCTACGCCGAACGCTCCGGCCTCCTCGGCGACATGCGCGCCGAAATCGCCGACCGCGCTACAACGTCGCCGCACCCGACATCCCTCGAAGCCTGGCTGGAAATGTAAGGGCACGGACCGCAGGGGC
>DAIRUD010000337.1:0-2752 GCA_036803565.1 Synergistaceae bacterium
ACAAATCCGGCACCCACATGGCGGAGCTGCGGGTCTGGAAAGCCGCCGGAGTCCCGGAACCCGACAAGGAAAGCTGGTATATCCAGACGGGGCAGGGGATGCTCGACACGATCAATATCGCGGGCGAGCGAAAGGGGTACGTACTGGCCGACCGCGGCACATTCATCAAGTACGAGGCAAACCATAAGGGCAACCCTCCCGTCGTGATCGTCGTCGAAGGAGACGATTCGCTCCGCAACCAATACAGCGTCATTCCGGTAAATCCGGAAAAACACCAGAATATCAAGCAGGACCTGGCGGAAAAGTATGCCGTATGGCTGACCTCGGAAAAAGTGCAGAAGGACATCGCGAATTTCAAACTCGAGGGGAAACAGCTCTTCTTCCCCAACGCGAAATAAAAAACCGAAGCGCCGCATGTCCGTACGCGCCATGGCCGCTGTAAAGCAATGCTTGCAGAAGCGCCGTGCGGACATGCCGACCAGCAAGACGATCGAGACAACAGGAGGGACACACATGAAAACCGGGAAACTCTTCTCTTTCTTCGCAGCGGCGGCGCTTATCGTCGCAGCCCTCACAAGCGCAGCACAGGCGGCGGAGGGCCTTATCAAACTGTCCAGCACGATCGGCCCGATCGATGCGGGGATCATCCCCCTCCTCGCCAAGACATACGAGGAAAAGACGGGGACGAAGGTCGAGTTCGAGGGGGCGGGGACCGGCGCCACTCTGGAGAAAGCGAAGGGCGGCGGCTTCGATATGGTCGTCGTGCACGCCAGGGCGCTCGAGGACAAGTTCATCGCCGAAGGTTACGGCAAGGACCGCCGCGACATCATGTACAACGATTTCGTCATCCTCGGCCCGGCCGACGATCCGGCGGGCATCAAGGGCATGAAGAACGCCGCCGAGGCGTTCGCGAAGATCGCAAAGGAGCGTCAACTCTTCGTGACGCGCGGCGACAACTCGGGAACGCACGTCAAGGAGATGGAGGTCTGGGCAAAATCCGGCACGAAACCCGACGATGAAAAGGACGACTGGTATCTGACCTTCGCCCTCGGAAAGCTGGGCAATGCGCAATCGACGATCTTCGCCGGCAAGCGTAACGCCTATATCCTGATGGACCGCGCGACATATCTGATCCAGAAAAAGAACATTCGCCTTGTCCCTCTCGTGGAAAAGGACGATATCCTGCTCAACCACATCGCAGCGATCCAGGTGAACCCCGAAAAGTTCCCGGAGGTCAACGCCAAAGGGGCAAAGGATTTCATCGACTGGATGTGCGGCGACGAAGCGCAGACAATCATCAAGAACTTCCAGGTCGAAAAATACGGCGAACCGCTCTTCTTCCCCAATTCCGACGAGTGGAACGCGAAAAACAAGAAGTAGCGCGACGGCTTCGCGCAGACGCGCATCGAAAAACGCACTTATGATCTCGGGTGCCCGGGAATCGTGATCTCTTGACTGGACGACGGAGCCCGACGAAATAAAATGCCCGAAAACGCCTCTGCGCAAGGCAAACATCGGCCTAAGCAGCCCCAAATACCCCGGCGGGTGTAACTTTCGCCCGCCGGGGTGCGGCTCGCCCCCAACAGCACCGCACCTCTCGCCCCTTCAAAGTTGGCCCCCTGTTTCCATGACCATACCGAGAATGATATGATAGCGGCAGGCAGCACCTGATCGGAGGGTTCGGTATGACGACAGCTCCACAGGATACACGCTTGTACGACGAAGATTTCTACGGCGCACACTTCGAGGGATTCGGCGAGGTGTGGAACGCGTTTTTCGGAAACTCCGCGCAATTCGAGAAATATCTTCCGGATGCCGTGGCGAAAGCCGAGAAAAAAACGAACGGCAAGATCGTTCGCTTTCCGGGAGAAGAGCTTATGATCGACTATGCGGTTTACCGGGAATCTCCCGACCTCGCCTGCGGGCTGCTTTTCGCAAGACGACCGGAGGCGATGGAATCACAGCTGTATGCGGCCTTTCCTCTATTCGAAGGCAAACCGAACCCGCTGACCGTCAAGGACGTCCGCACGTGGCATAACGGCGCGGAAGGCGTGGTTTCGGCGACGAGAGCGAACGGCGGCACACCCATCACCTTCTACGATCCGCACTATTTCAAGGAACGCTGGGATTTGCGCCCGAAGAGCGAGCACCGGATCCACCTCGGCGCGCTCGCCCTGCAAATCGCACCGGCGGAGCGGGAAGTCTATTCGCTCGAGGAGGGAGAAGCCTACGACGCGGCTTTGCAGAAATTCCTGCGGGACAATCCCGAAAAAAGCCGAAAGGACTTCTCCCCGCCCCGTGCGACGACGGAGGGCGGCAGGATGCTCTTCCCCACGGATTACGTCGGCGAATGGCTTTACCAGTTCCCCGTGGAAAGCGTGACGAAAACGGCGTTGTTCGGGACGAAATTCCTCAAAATTGCGGGGACGTTTGCCGGAGATCCGGGGAAGGAACTGCGCGGATACCTCTACGCCTCCGAACACGTGCTGGGGAAATATCAACCCCGGCCCGGCGACGACATCCAAGGCGTCCTGTGGATGACGGGGTATGCATCGGACGCGGAGCACTTGGCCGCAACGGATCCTGCCGGTGAAAACCAATAGGGAGATGAGCGAAACTCTTCCGGGATTAATCTGCGATCAATTTATCCAATGCGATATCGTCGCGAAAGCGATTGCAGCCGTATCCCTAACAAAAAGGCTCAGGCGAAAACCACCTGAGCCCTTATAATCACTGGAGCGGAAAACGGGAT
>DAIRUD010000338.1:0-2749 GCA_036803565.1 Synergistaceae bacterium
GGGTGCGGGGCGGAGCCCCGCGCTCCTATGTCCATATTTTGCGTGAAAACGCCGTAAGGAGAGAATTGTCATAAAAAATCGCATGATTCGACTGTCTGTATTCATCCTGCTCGTTGCTTTGCTGCACCTGTCCGGAGTTGATACGCTGCACGCCGCCATCTCCGACGACTGCGTCGTCCGCTTCGTGCCGATCGCGCGCAAGATCGCTCAGGATCGCACGAACCGCACACCGTACCGCGCGATCGTGCGCCTTTACAGCAACGCGGAGCTCCCCCCGGACGTCTGGATTCCGTCGGAGGTGCTGACCGACCTGAACGTCAAGTACGACCTCAACAAGGAAAAGACGGTCTTCACCTTCCGCCTGCAAAACCCGGCCGCGAAGCTCGGCGTGCCTTCGCTGAAACAGCTCGCGCCGAAGGGGCTGGACCTCGACTTCCGCGCGCTGAGCGAGGACAACCGCATCCACTTCAACCTCAACGGGATGGAGCGCGTGACGGGGTTGGGCTACGAGCTGGCGGACGTTTCGCACAAACCCGCGACGCCTCCGGAAGCCGCGCTCCTCATCGTCGGCAAGGAGGCGTTCATGCGGGACGCGATGGAGCGCGGCGCCCGGAGGACGGCGCAGTGGCGGGAGGAGAAGCCGGAGAAGCTGCAATCGCCCTTCAACCTCGTGTGGGATCACGTCCGCCGGGAAAACCGCGACCTGACGTCCGGCGACGCACTGCCGGGCGTCCGCGTCATCTCCCCCACCTGGTTCGCCCTGACGGACGAATCCGGCGCGCTGTCCAACCTCGCCGGCGCTTCCTACGTCCCGGCGGCGCATGCCAAGGGGTATCACGTCTGGGCGCTCGTCTCGAACGGATTCAAGAAAAAACGCACGACGGACTTTCTCAAGGATCCGTCCGCCCAAAACCGTTGCATCGCGCGCCTGCTCGCCTATGCGGCGCTCTACGGCTTCGACGGCATCAACGTCGACTTCGAGAACGTCGCCAACGACGATGCGGCGCGTTTGACCGCCTTTGTGCGCAAGCTGTCGACGGAGGCAGCCAAGATGAAACTGAAGATGTCGATCGACATCATGATCCCGACCAACTGGTCGAAGTGCTACGACCGCAAGTCCCTGGCTAAGATTGTCGACTACGTTGCCGTCATGACCTACGACGAGCACTGGAGCAGCGCGCCGCGCGCGGGTTCCACCGCCTCCCTCCCCTGGACGGAGGCCGCCCTGAAACGGACGCTGGCCGACGTGCCGCCACAGAAGCTGCTGCTCGGCATCCCGCTCTACACGCGGGAGTGGGAGGAGACGCGCGACAAGAACGGCAAGGTGAAAGTCAAGTCGAAGGCTTTCTCCATGGCCTCGGTCGACGCCCGCCTGCGCGAAACGTCGGCGGACAAACGTTGGCTCTCCGATAAAGGACAGCACTACTTCGACTACGTCAGCGACGACAAGACATATCGGATCTGGATCGAGGACACACGGTCGCTGGCCCTGCGTATGGACCTCGTGGAAAAAAACGCGCTGGCGGGTGCGGCCTTCTGGCGCAAGGGGTTCGAACACCGCGAGATCTGGGATGAGATCGAAGAGGCCACCGAGCGTATGGCCAAGGAGCGCGCCCGCAAGGAGGCCGAGAAGAAGAAGGCGAAGTGAGCGAGCCGTCCGCAAGCGGCCGCATGCTCCGCTTGCCGTGCGTTCCGTGGACCAGATCGCGCTGCCGACATCGGCGAGGCACTTCACGATGCGGTTCATGCATACGGACCTCCCGATCCGATGCGCCCGACCGAACCGGCCAAGATGAGGTTGGCCATAGAAATCCCGCATTCGTTCGCCGTCATGGTTTCGTCGACTTATCGGCAAATCGGTTTCGGCTTGGGTTCTATACAGAAAAATTACGGTCACCAACATCGTGTGATAACTTGACGATTGGCGGGGTACCGAAAAGAAAGGGTGTTCGGATTGAGCCTGAGCATTGCGGAAATCCTCAAAGAAGCATCGAAAGGCGCGTGGGAGGACTGTTATCGCCACCCCTTCGTGCAGGAGTTGGGCGCGGGAACGCTCGACCGCGAGGCGTTTCGGTTTTACTTGGTACAGGACTACGTCTACCTGATCGAGTATGCGCGCGTGTTCGCCGCCGGTGCGCTCAAAGCCTCCGGCGAACGCCTGATGACGCATTTCGCCGCCATGCAGCACGCCATTCTCCATATGGAGATGGACCTGCACCGGGCCTATATGGCTTCGTACGGCATCTCCCCGGAGGAGGCGGGCAACGCCGCTCCCTCTCTTTTCAATAAAGCGTATACCTCGAACATGCTCGCGGTCGCACAGACCGGCGGGGCCGCCGAGATCCTCGCCGTCGTCCTGCCCTGCGCCTGGTCCTACTACGACTACGGGACGCGCCTGCGAGCCGATTACGCGGACAGGCTGGAGGGCAACCCCTACCGCTCCTGGATCGAGATGTATGCGGGGGACGAATATCGGGAATCGATCCAGTGGCTGTTCGACGCGCTCGAGGATGCGTGCGAGGGGGCTTCCGAATCCGGAAGGAATTCGCTGTCCGAAATCTTCGAAACGAGCGTGCGTTTCGAATACCTCTTCTGGGACATGGCATACACAAGGCGGATGTCGTACGAAAAACGCGCCTGATTCGGCGGATGGGCGCAGGGGACCGTTAGAGCATTTTTATTTCGTGGTGCTCCGCCCCACACCCCGCCAAGGGAGCCGGCTCCCTTGGATCCCTATTTTTTAAAAATA
>DAIRUD010000339.1:0-2742 GCA_036803565.1 Synergistaceae bacterium
CCGCTACCGTCTGAACGAGGCCAAGATAGAGGAAGAGGTGCGTTATGACGGTCTTTGAATATTATTCTGCGGGAGAGCCACGTGTCGCAGGATTGAGAGCCACGAGTGTCCGAAAATAGAGCCACTTGTGGGCGACAGAGAGCCACTTCTTTTGTTCCTTCACAAACTGTTTTTCCGGGATGCTATGAAAGCCGCCCGAAGGCGGCTTGGGTGGAGTTCAGGCGCTTTTCTCGGTCGTTTTTTTCTTGAAGCTCTTCTTCTGACGCATCGAATCGCCGGATATCAGAATCTCGTACGAATTATTGATGATCCGGTCCAGCATCGCGTCGGCAATGCGTCCTTCGCCAATCATCGAGTGCCAGCCTCCGGGCGCGGATTGGGAGATGAATATCGTCGAACTGCTCTCGTGACGCATCTCGACGATCTCCAGAACGTCAAGCGCACTCTGCGTGTCCAGCGGCATGAGCAGCCACTCGTCCAAAATCAGGAGACGGTATTTCCGATACTGGTTCATCACACGCCGAAACGAACCGTCGCCTCGGGCTATCGAGAGATCCACAAGCAACTCCGGCAACCGCACGTACTTCACCTTCAGGAATTTGCGGCAGGCAGCATTGCCAAGCGCGCATCCGATATAGGTCTTGCCGACCCCGGTCGCTCCCATAATAATGACGTCGCGGTGCTCGGAGGTATAAGCGCAGGTGGAAAGCCTGGTCAAGGTCTCTCGGTCCAACTTTCTGTCGGCATGATACTCGATGTCCTCCAGGCAGGCGTTCGGCATCTTGAAGGAGGCGGCGGTGATGAGTCGCTGCAAGACCGCGCTCCTGCGCTTCACGTACTCGGAATCGACAAGCAGGCCGAAGCGCTCCTCGAACGAAAGATTTTCCATCGCCATATCCTCCAAATGGTTCCTGAATGCCTCCGCCATCCCATAGAGCTTCATGTAGCGCAGTTTCTCGGCGGTCTCGTTATTCAACATCGCTTGTGCCTCCATAGTACTCAGGCCCGCGTATGAAGCTATGTTTCTCGTCTGCGGGATTTTTCATCGCCTTTGGTTTTGGAGTTTTGTCCTGGCCGGAGGTCAGTATCGCCGAAACGTTCTTGTACGTTGGATTCGGCGTATAACTCAGGGCCCTGGCGCAGGCGAGTTCCAGACGTTCCACCGAATACCTGTCCGCGAGCTTGAGTAGTCCCATACAGCTGCGGTAAGCCTGCTGCTCGACTTTATAGCGCGAAAGCAGGGACTGCACCACTTCTCTCGTGTTCGGCCCCATGCTCTCGCCCCACGAGAGAAAGCGGGCTGAGTTCCATTCCCCCATCTTCCTGTGTTTCGGCGGCATGTGCTCGTCAGTGGTTCTGTACTGGCCGATATACCCGCTCAATTTGGGGTGAGAGCAGATTCTCACGCCATTGTAGAAAACCTCCACCATCCGGCTGGTCATCCGGACGTCGACCACGTGCTTGATATATTCGTACGGAACGCTGTAGTACTGGCTCTCGACACCAATATGATAGTTGAATGCCACGGTGGCCTTCTTCCATACGGCAATCTCGTACGGTTCGTTCGGCAGGGGCTGGAGCATATCCCGTTCTTCCTCCATGAAAACGGAATACCTGTCGCCGGGGCGTTTTTGAAACGGACGGCTGTTGAAATCCGAGAGCTTTCCCGCAATATCCTCGTTCAACTCCCGAATGGAGAAATACCTCCGATTCCGCAGCGCCGCAATGATCCATGTCGAGGCGTGCCCAACGGCGCTCTCGACGCTCGGCTTGTCCTTGGGGTGCCGCACTCTGGCCGGTACAACTGCGGTTCCGTAATGCTCGGCCATCTCGTGATAGGTCTTGTTGATCTGAGGCGTGTACCAGTCCGCACTGGTGACGCCGGTCTTGAGGTTGTCCGGCACAACCATGCGGGGGACGCCGCCGAAGAAGCGGAAGGCGTTCACGTGAGCCGTTATCCAGCTTTCGAGGTTCATGCTCAGGAAGGCTTCCACGTAGGTGTACTGGCTGGCGGGGAGAACGGCGACGAAGACGTATGCAGGGATGCCGTCGCCGGTGATGTTGTCCTGAATGGAAGCCGTCTGACCGGCCCAGTCGGTCTCCATCTGCTCACCAGGCTTGCGGGCGATGTGCATGGTGGCTTTGGAGATGAGCGCATACTTGCGGTACAGCCTGCAAAATTGGCTGTACTGGTATGGGATTTCGCCGCCGCGTGTGCATTTCGCACAGTATTCGTCCCACAGCAGCGTCATCGTCACGCTGGGACGGGCGAGTTCCCTGTGGACTTCCTCGAAATCCGGCATTCGAGGCGAAGTGCCGCCCGTTTTCTCGGGGAAGAGCATTCCCTCCAGCTTCGCGTCCGTCATATCCAACGGCAACGGCCACACGAGCCCCATCCTGGCAGCTCGCTCCAGAACATCCGATACGGTGTTTCGCGAGCGCGAAACGCTCCCTGCGATGTTGCGCCCGCTGAGCCCCAACGAGTCGAGCCGCAGTATTTCACGGTACTGAATCATCTCATATCCTCCTACGAAAAGTTTTACGCGCATGCACGCGCAGAACGATTGTAGGAAGTGGCTCCCACCAGGAGAATCGGTGGCTCTATTGCAGGACACTCGTGGCTCTATTTCTCGACACTCGTGGCTCCCATTCCTGCGACTAGCGGCTCTGGGGGAATGGAATATTCAATAGTGCCGGGCTATGTAGATCGCGCTCTTCCCCTTCAGGAAACCAACTACCTGA
>DAIRUD010000340.1:0-2738 GCA_036803565.1 Synergistaceae bacterium
TCGTCACGATATCTTTGTCTTCGAGAACCGGCACAAAAAAAGAGGGGCGCTCCGGGATGCCGGATTGCCCCTCACACGACGGTCGTCGTTGTCGCGGAAAATAAAAAGGGGCTCCCGGAATGTGTTTACCCGCAGAGCCCCTTTGTCGTTACATCAGCACAGGAGACCTTCGGGCGGCGTCAGCGCCGCCACCAAAGGCCGGTCTGGATATTGCGTTCGTTCGTCCTCGATGAATTCCGCATGTGCGTGTCCCTCGCTTCTCGTTTCCTAGCGGGAAAATGCTAGCATGTTTTTCGGCATATCGCAAGGGGTGCAAGTCGGGGCATATATCCCGGCATCGGCGATAGGCTTTGCCTGGCACGGCCGCGCGGCAGCGGGGCGCTTGTCATGTAAGAAATCATGGCCGAATCGCCGCGAATTGCCGCATTTTTACGCATAATCGCACATTCTACTTATCGTTATGGGTGTACATTGGTCCTGTGCCGCAAACAGAAAATCCATATCCGGGAGGGATCGCGTATGCCGAAATCGACAGTGAACGTCGACGTACTCGTCGTCGGAGCGGGGATGGCGGGGTTCGTCGCCGCGACGGCGGCCGCACGGGAAAAGTGCGACGTGATGATCGTGGAGAGGGGGTTCATGCCGGGTGGGCAGGCGACCGCCGCGCTCATCTCGGAGATGTACGGCTACACGTTTCGGGGCGAACGGATTTACGGAGGCATCGAGGAGGAACTGGTCGGCCGCCTGATCGGCGTCGGCGCCGCGCGTCACGTCTACGATGCGGGGCTGGTGCCTTTCCCGGCCATGCGGGTCGACAGGCTGCGCTACAATCCGGAGGTCCTCAAGGTCATCCTCGACTGGTTCGCCGTCAACTCCAGCTACAAGGCCGTCGGCGGCTGCGAGCTGCTGCACGTCGAGGAGCGCGGCGACCGGGTGAGGGTGATCCTGCAGGGCGGGCCGGAGAAGTTCGAGGTGCTTGCCAAGTGCGTGATCGACGCGACGGGGCACGCGGAGGTCGTGCGCGCGGCCGGGCATGCGACCGTCGCCGCCTCCTCCCCGGACGAACACGAGGCATCGAGCCTGCTCTTCCGCCTCAGCGGCGCGGATACGAAGCGGGTCGAGGACTTCATCGGCCGCAACCGCACCAGCGAGATCGCCGTGCGGGGGCACAAGGAGGGGATCCTGCCGGGCAAATATTTATCCATCGTGCCGATACCCGGGACGGGCGACGTCGCGGTCAATGCGACGAGGACGTTCGTCGACCCCGAATCGCCGATCGACATCACGGAGGGGACCATCCACGCGCGCAGCCAGATGGTGCAGATCATCCCCTTCCTCAAGGAGAACGTGCCCGGGCTGGAGCATGCCGGACTGGCGGCGGTCGCACCGATGATCGGCATCCGCGAGGCGCGGCGGATCGACGGGCGGTCGCGGATCACCGAGGCGGATATCGTCAACCTGCGCCGCTACCCCGACGAGGTCGCCTACGGCTGCGCGCCGATGGGGTTTCACGAGACCGTCGACGAGGAGGTCGTGTGGAAGAACGTGCTCGGAATCTACCGCATCCCCTATTCGGCGATGCTGCCCCGGGAATCGGACCGCATCCTCGCCGCCGGCAAGGATATCTCCTGCGACGGCATGGCCCTGACCACCCTGCGCTGTATCCCCGTCGTCATGAACACGGGGGAGGTGGCCGGTTGCGCGGCCGCTTTGGCGGTGAAAGAAGAGACCACTCCCGGCGAGCTGGACCCGCAAAAGCTGCGGGCGTTTCTGCGGGGCAAGGGGTTGATTCTGGAGTAGCGCAGGCTTGCGGGCTGCCGTCCGAGCGGCGTCTCGCCTTGCGGGAGTTCCCTTCCGTGTGCCCGATGGGCAATCGGGCGTGCGCTTTCCCGAGACGAACGGTGCGGAACGCCTGATATCGCGTTCCGCACCGTTCGCTTGTTGGAAGGAGTTTGTTCGGATGCGGACGGGGAGAGACCTGTGGGCGCAGTTTTTCTCCCCGTCCCCGGTGGTCGTTGTGCGCCGCTGCGCGTTATGTGCGGCTCTGCTCTATGGTTGCAAGCATCTGTGCGAAAAAACGATCGGAGATTTGACAGTGCAACATTTTCTCCCGTTCGCGCAGTTGCGTGATTTTCGCCAAGTCGAACGTCGGCTTGCCGAGTTCGGACTTGACGTCGGCCCGGATGCGATCCACCTCGCGCATCATGCACTGGATCTCCTCCTGTGCGCCCGGCGCGGTCATGAGGCCGAATCTATTCGTTTTCACGGTGAACGACGGCTGCCGTCTCCCGTAATTTTCCCCCTGCGCGGCTCCCGCCGTGCATCCCATGCCTGTCTTGCGTATCGTCGCGGCGGGCTTCCCGAAGTTTTTCTCCAATCCCGCATCCCCCCGTTCGATGACGATATAATACGTCGCGCCGGGGAAAGCGGCATTGTGCATGCGCACAGGATTTCGATTGTATATATGTACAATCCGTGGTGTAATATGCGCAAACGGAGGTGGAGGCGCATGGAGTTCCGAGGAAAAAGCGCGCTCGTCGTCGTCGATCCGCAGAACGACTTCTGCGATCAGCGGGGAGCGCTGTACGTGGATGGGGCGGCGGCGGACATCGCGCGGCTGGCCCGGCATATCGCGCGTTGTCCGGGGGAATACGACGGGATCTTCGTCTCGCTGGATTCGCACGACGTGATCGCGGCGTTTCACCCCGGCTTCTGGATGGATGCCGCGGGGCGGCACC
>DAIRUD010000341.1:0-2729 GCA_036803565.1 Synergistaceae bacterium
AAATCGGCGGCATCGGGCGAAACGATGGGTGGAAAAACGGACGGCGACACCGACCCGACGGATATGGCCGTCGGGGAGGATGAAAACGGGGAGGATGCGGAAGGAGATGCATAGGGTTATGAAAATCGCGGGTTGTGTGCGAGGGATGTGGCTGCTCGCTCTTGCGCTCCTGGTTTTGCCGCGGATCGCCCCGTTCGTCGCGGAAGCGTCCGAGGTGTTTGCACCGGGGGATTTCTCGTTGCTGCGGCAGGTCGTCGCGGGCGAGGAGGGGCGGCTGTACCGCCTGCGGCTGGGCGGCGAGATCTATCGTGCGCTGCAGCAGCCGTCCGAGCGCGATCTGGCGATCTTCAACGCCGACGGCGCGACGGTTCCCTTCCTCGTGCGGCCGCTTCCGGCCGCGCCCGCCGCCCGTTCGCCGCAGGCGGAACCGGCCGAGCGCGTGGAGGCGCCTCTTTTCCCGATTCCCTCCTCCGGATCGAAGGGACCGAATCTGGACGTAACCGTGCGGACGGAGGCGGACGGAC
Source organism: Synergistaceae bacterium (assembly GCA_036803565.1). Lineage (GTDB taxonomy): Bacteria > Synergistota > Synergistia > Synergistales > Synergistaceae > DAIRUD01. The sequence goes on from DAIRUD010000341.1 coordinate 525, forward strand.
GCGTCGTCGAGGTGAAGAGCGGCAACGCGCGCACGGGGCGCGTGGAGCGTCGGCAGTATCTCGTCGACCTCTCGCAGGTTTCGGCGGAGGGTGGGGAAATCGCCGGATATCGCCTGGAGATCCCCCTTCCGGGAACGGACACGGTGGCGGAGGCGGATGTCCACGCCTCCGCCAACCTGAAGGAGTGGCGCAGGATCACCACCGGGGAGCCCCTGGTCCACCTGCGCAGCGGGGAGCGCAGCGTGCGGTCGGCCGCCATCGAGGTCCCCGGTGCGCATCGGTACCTGATGCTGGAGGTTCGCGGCGCGCAGCGCGCGTTCGAAGGCGTCGTCGCCGTGACGGTATTGCGGCGCGCGCCCGCCGGGAAAAGCGTATGGGATTCCGCCACCTTTGCGGGCCGGACCGAGGGCAACGCCGTGTATTACGACACGGGCGGCAGTTTCCCGGTCGAGTCGCTGAACTTCCGCCTGCGCTCCCCCGGGATTTACCCCGCCGCGGTCCTTTCGCGGGCGACTCCCGACGGGCAGTGGGTTTTGCGCACACAGGCGCGCCTGTCGCTGATCCTCGGCGATTCCGGCGAGGTACGGAACGCGCCGCTCTCCGTCGCCTCGCGCGGCGACCGCTACTGGAAGCTGGAGTTTTCGGACGGAACCCCTTCCGGGCTTGCCCAGCCTCCCCTGATGGAAGTCGAATGGCGGCCGCGGGAGCTCGTGTTTCTCGCCCAGGGCTCTCCCCCTTATATGCTCGCCGCCGGAAGCGTCAAGGATGCGCCTTCCCTGCAGCGCCCCTCGCTGGTGCGGGATGCGCTTGCCGAGGTGGCCGAAGGAGCCGTTCTCGCCGCCTCGATGGGAGCGGTCGTGAGAAGCGCCGACCTGCCGCCCGCGGTACTCGATGGAGCGCCTGCGTCGCGTGCGTGGCAGAAATATTTCGTGTGGGGTGTGTTCGTCGTCGGTGCGCTGCTGTTTTCCTGGATCGCGTGGCGTCTGTTGCAGGGAGCGGAAGCGCAGAAAAAGCGGTAGGCCGCTGTGTGGAACGGCACACGGCGTCTCCCGGGTGGGCCGGAATTATAACTTGAAGAAAAAGTGCGTCAGTCCGAAGAAATAGGCGGCGCAGGCCGCGACGGCGAGGAGGGCGAGCGCGAGCTGGATGCGGAACCAGCGCCTCTGTTGCGGGTTGCGGGCGAAGAGCGTGCCCAGTCGATAGATCATGAAGGCGATCCAGGCGACGATGATGATCCACACCAGCACGCGATTTCCACCGGCGCGTTCCAAAAGCTGATTCAGCAGCATGTGATTCACGTGCCCACCTCCCCTGTTCGTGTAATCCACCCTGCGACCGGAATGTTGCCGATGCCGACCGTCGCCCATTATATCCTATGCCGTTCGGAGCGTTGTCGCGTCGAGGTATACCGGGCATACTCGGAAAATGCTACAATTTATACCAAGTCGAGGGCGGTCGGCTTTTCATCAACCCTGCAAAAGCCGCTCACAGACAAGCCGAGAAATCGCAGTCTTTAAGGCATTGATCGCAATTTGGCATGATGTTGTTAAAAAAGAGGGGTGAGTGGACGTGAAATACCTGATCGTTGCGCTGGCGGCGTGTTTGGGTATGTGGAGCGCCGAGATTGCCTCGGCGTCGGGGGGGCGGATCGAACTCGCCACGGGATTTTCCCTGGACGAATACCTGTCGACGGGGACGGACGCCCAACGCGCGGAACTGTCGCGCAGGATCGAGGCGACCAGCCCGTCCGAGCGTCTGCGCACGGCCGCCGCGACGGTCGCGCGCCCCGTCGTGATCGTCGTCTTTTCCTCCATGTCCTGCCCCGACTGTACCGCGGTCGTCCCCTTCCTCTGCGCGCTCGCGGATGCGAACCCGCGCATCGCCCTGAAATTTTTCGCACGCAACCGGACGACGGAGGCCTTCCTGAGGGAGCGGACGGGAGAGAGCAAAGTCCCGACGGTTCTCCTTTCCGCGCCCGACGGGCATCTGTACGACGGCGTATTCGTCGAGCGGCCCCGGGCCGTTCGCGCGCTTTCTGCCTCCGCGAAGGACGAGGGGGCGGTGAAAAAGATCGTCGACGACTTTCGGTCCGGTGCTTACGATGCGGAGATCGAGGCGGATCTGATCGCGCTGCTGGAGGGGCTTCGATAATGCGCAGCCATCGCCCGCACCGCCTTTTCCTCCCGGAGCGTTTCCGCTTCGCGG
>DAIRUD010000342.1:0-2721 GCA_036803565.1 Synergistaceae bacterium
AGGCGGTGCGGAAGAAATCCCCCGCCTGCGGCATGGTCTTCGACCCGGAGCCGATTCCGATCATCGGCGGCTGCTGGGTGGAGTCGGCGGACGGACGGCGTCAGGTGAACGCCGATTGGCAGTCCCGGACGCAGGAGGCGGCGGACATGCTCGCCGAACGCCTCCTGTCGCTGTTGTAGCGGGGGCCGGGCGATGGAACGACAGGCAGCCGCGCCGGCGCGGCGCGGGCACGTAAACGCGGTCAACGGTCCCGTTATCCATGCGACCGGCATGGAGGCGTTCGCCATGCGGGAGATGGTACACGTCGGGGAGAAGCGCCTTCTGGGGGAGATCATCCGCATCGAGGGCGACGAAGCGACGATCCAGGTTTACGAAGAGACGCAGGGGATGCGGGTCGGCGAGGAGATCGAGGGATCGGGAGAGGCGCTGTCCATCTCCCTGGGCCCCGGCCTGATCGGCGGTTTCTTCGACGGCATCGGCCGCCCCTTGTCCTCCCTGCTCGATAAGGAGGGTATCTTCATCTCCCCCGGTATCGAGGTTCCCATGATCGACCCCGACCGCACCTGGGAGATCAAGCCGGAGGTGAAGCCCGGCGACATGGTGTCGAGCGGGTACCTGCTCGGCACGGTGCAGGAGACGGAGTTGATGTTGCACCGGATCATCTGCCCGCCGGATGTGGAGGGCGAGATCGTCTGGGTCTGCTCCGAGGGGACCATCACCAGCGGCGGCATCGTCGCCAAGGTGAAGAACGCCACCGGACGCACAGTCGAGGTGCCGCTGACCCAGCGGTGGCCGGTCCGCACGCCGCGGCCGTATCGCGACCGGCTGTTGCCGAACGAGCCGCTGGTTACGGGACAGCGGGTCATCGACGGGCTTTTCCCCATCGCCAAGGGAGGCACCGCCGCCATCCCCGGCGGTTTCGGAACCGGCAAGACGGTGACGCAGCACCAGCTGTCCAAGTGGAGCGAGGCGCAGGTGGTCGTCTACATCGGCTGCGGGGAGCGCGGCAACGAGATGACCGACGTTCTGGAGCAGTTTCCCGTCCTGGAGGACCCCCGCTCGGGGCGTCCCCTGATGGAGCGGACGATCCTCATCGCCAATACGTCGAACATGCCGGTGGCCGCGCGCGAGGCCTCGATCTACACGGGGATCACGATCGCGGAGTACTTCCGCGACATGGGCTACGACGTGGCGCTGATGGCGGATTCCACCAGCCGCTGGGCGGAGGCGCTGCGCGAGATCTCCGGACGGCTGGAGGAAATCCCGGCCGAGGAGGGCTTCCCGGCCTATCTCCCCTCCCGCCTCGCGGCGTTCTACGAGCGGGCCGGACGTGTCGTCACGGAATACGGCGAGAACGGCAGCGTCTCCATCATCGGCGCCGTGTCGCCGCCGGGCGGGGACTTCACCGAGCCGGTGACGCGCCACACCAAGCGCTTCATCCGCTGCTTCTGGGGATTGGACAAGAACCTCGCCAACGCGCGCCACTTCCCCGCCATTTCCTGGATCGACTCCTACAGCGAGTACGCGCAGGAGGTCGAGGAGTGGTTCGAGGGACACGTGGACGCCCGCTGGGGCGAGTTGCGGGAGAAAGCGCGCGCCATCCTGCTGGAGGACGAGAAGGTGCAGCAGGTCATCCGGCTGGTCGGCGAGGACGTGCTGCCCGACGACCAGCGCCTGCTGAGCTATACGGCCTTTCTGGTGAAGAACGGTTACCTGCAGCAGGCCGCCTTCGGTTCGGATTCCTACTCTTCGCCCGAAAAAGGATTTGCGATTCTCGACATCATTCTGCACTTTTACGACCGCGGACTGGAGCTGGTCCGGCAGGGCGTTCCCATCTCCCTGATCCGGGAGAACGACGCCGTGGAGGAGATCACGCACTTGCGGGAGTTCGCCGCCGACGACAAATCGGCCTTCGAGCGCGCGCGCAAGCGCCTCGACAATCATCTGAACCGCGTCGGCGCGGAGCGCACGCGCGAGCAGGGAGGGGACAGGTAATGGCGCAGACGGAGTATATCGGCATCGCGCAGGTGAACGGCCCCTTCATTCTCGTGGAGAACGCCGGCAACGACGCGTTTTACGGGGAGCTCGTCGACGTCCGCGTGCCGGGCGGGGAGGTGCGGCGCGGCCGCATCACCTCGCTGTCCGACAAAGCGATTCTGGTGCAGGTGTTCTCGGGGACGGACGGCCTGACCCCGAGCGGGACGCGGGTTCGCTTTCTGGGAAAGACGCTGGAGGTACACCTCTCCCCCTCCATCGTCGGGAGGACGTTCAACGGTCTGGGAGAGCCGATCGACGGCTGCGGTCCCGTTTTCGGCGGAAAGAAGGTCGACTCCAACGGCCTGCCGCTGAACCCGATGGCGCGGCAGTACCCGAAGGACTTCATCCACACCGGGATCTCGGCGATCGACGTCCTGACGACCCTGATCCGGGGGCAGAAGCTGCCGATCTTCTCCGGCAACGGCCTGCCGCACAACCAGCTCGCCGTGCAGATCGCGACGCAGTCGCGGCTGATGAGCGCCGAGAACTTCGCGGTTGTGTTCGCCGGGATCGGCATCAAGCACGACGACGCCGCGTACTTCACGCGGCAGTTGTCCGAGCGCGGGCACTCCAACAACGTGGTGACGTTCCTGAACCTGGCGGACGACCCCGTCATCGAGCGCATCGCGACGCCGCGCATCGCGCTGACCGCGGCCGAGTACATGGCCTATGAGCTGGGCCAGC
>DAIRUD010000343.1:0-2711 GCA_036803565.1 Synergistaceae bacterium
GCCGGGAATGCTGGAAATTACCGAGCGCGAGGTTCCGTCCTGTGGTCCTTTCGATGTGATCGTGACGGTCGAAGTCTGCGGTGTCTGCCGAACCGACCGCAAGGCTTTTCATATGGGCCAGCGCGACCTCGTGTTGCCCAGGGTTCTCGGCCACGAAATCGTCGGGATCGTCCGGGAGACCGGCCGGGAAATTACCGGTTTTCGGCGGGGCGACAGGGTGCAGGTTGCCCCCGGCGTCTTTTGCGGCTCCTGCGAGTATTGTGCCGCCGGCCTCGACCATCTGTGCGATCGGATGCGGATCATCGGTTTTCACATCGACGGCGGGTTCGCGGAGCTGTTGCGCGTCTCGGGCGACGGGTGCGATCCGGCGGTTTTGAACAAGGTTCCCGAGGGGTTGGATTCACGCACCGCGGCGTTGACCGAGCCGCTGGCGTGCGGTCTGAACCTGTTGCGACGCCTGTCCCTCAAGCGGGCGGAGACGGTCGTCATCTTCGGCGCGGGGCCCTTGGGCATCCTGAGCGCCGAGCTTGCCCGTTCCATGGGCGCGGAAAAGATCGCGATCATCGAGCCGATGGAGAGGCGCCGCACGCTTGCCGCGCCATTCAGCGACCGGCAGTTCGACTTCGCCGACCGGACCAAGGCGCAGATCCTGGAGTTTACGCGCGGACGGGGCGCGGACGTGGTGTTGCCGTGCTGCCCCGGCAACGGAGCATTTTTGATGGGGCTGGAGATTGCCGCGAAACGAGGGCAGATCGGTTTTTTCAGCGGGCTTACCGACAGTGCCGGGATCTCCAACGCGGCGTTGAACGCCGCACACTACAGGGAGCTGACGATTACGGGCTCATACGGCTGTTCCTTGGCCGACAACCGCGAGGCGCTGGCGCTGTTGGCCTCCGGCGCAATAAAGGCCGCCGAGGCCCCCTCGCTGGATATTTCCTGGCCGGACCTTTCCGCGACATTGTCCCGGCTGGAGCCCTATGAACATATCTTTACGTATTTCATACCGTAAATTTGAATCAAGAGGACGAATTGGCGATGACGGAAAAAGAATTCGGGGCGTACATCACGAAACTGGTGCATAAAATCGATTTGACGAGGGCGGAGGCGACCGACTGCTTTCGCGACATGGTGTGGAATGCGCAGAGCGACATGCAGCAGGGCGCTTTTCTCGCCGCAATCGCCGCCAAAGGGGAAACCGCGGACGAAATCGCGGCGGCCTGGCAGGTGATATACGAGCAGGATACGGTCAAGGTCGACATCGACACCGACCGGCCGCTGGTCGAGAACTGCGGCACCGGCATGGACGCCGTCAAGACCTTCAATATCAGCACGGCGGCCTCCATCGTCGCCGCCGCCGACGGCATTGCGATGGCCAGGCACGGCGCGCGGGCGATTACCTCCACATGCGGTACGGTCGATATGGCCGAGGCGCTGGGGGTGAACGTCGAGTGCCCGCCGGAGGTGGTAAAAAAGAGCATCGAAACCGTCGGGATCGGCATTTTCAACGGCATGTCCCCGCTCGTCCATCCCCGGGCCCTCGGCAGGATCCTCTCGCAGATCTCCTTCGGCACGGTGCTGAACATCGCGGCCTCCCTGGCCAACCCGGTGCGGCCCAAAATCGCCGTCCGCGGGGTGTACAGCCCGGAATTGCTGTACCCGACCGTGAAGATCATGAAGGAAATCGGCTACGCCCGCGCTCTGGTGGTTTACGGCGAGGGCGAGCCGGGCATGGCGGGAGGCATGGACGAAGCCTCGACGATGGGGCGGAGCCACATTTGCGAGTTGACCGCCGACGGGGAGATTTGCGAATACGACATCCACCCCGGGCAGTTTGGCATGAAAACGTCGCGCCCCTCGGAGCTGGGCGGCCTCGATAAACCCACAGAGACGGAACGCATGAAAAATCTCCTGGCCGGCAAGGAAACCCGGGCGCGGATGGATATCGTCTGCCTCAACGCCGGACTGATCCTGTATACTGCGGGAACGCAGCCATCCATAGAGGCCGGGTGCGAGCGGGCCCGAGAGTTGCTTTCCACGGACAAGCCGATTCAAAAACTTCACGACTGGGTGGGTGTTCAGCAATGACCGAGACGATCGTTCTATACGCGCTAAAATGTCGGGATGGCTATGTGAAAATCGAGGGCGAGGGCTTCCGTATCGTCGATATGCAAAAGACCAGCGTGTTTCGCGATCTCGACAGCCTGCTGCCGGTAAGGGACGGCCTGCCGGATTCGCTCGGCGCATACGCGGTGGAATTGACCATCAGCGAACGCAGCCTGGCCGCTCAGGGATAAAGGATACCGCTCGCCACGGATCGTTGCCGAGGCCGTCACTCCTGTAAGTCCCACGGACCCATATGAGACCGATTTCGTGGGGCTTCGTGGGGGGGCGTCACGTGGTGCGGTTTGCGTTCATTCGGTCTCGGATCGCCTCTGCTTCAATTCTTCGTCGATGATCATATCGATCGGTTTTATGCACGCGCCGCATTTTGCCCCATACAGGGTTTTCTGGTGCACCTCTTTGTGCGATGCGGCGCCGTCGGCGATTGCCTCCTTGATGTTCGCCACCGTAACCTTCATGCAATTGCACGCGAATCTGCCGATAAAATATTCTCCGATTTTCATGCCGCTCCTCCTTCGGTAAAACGGTGTTTGATACGGTGTCAATGTCGGAGATATGCCGAAACGTGTATGCATTTTCGGGAATGTTCG
>DAIRUD010000344.1:0-2711 GCA_036803565.1 Synergistaceae bacterium
CGACGCGGCGGCGTTCGGCCTGTTCGCCCGCCTGCGGGAACGCGGCCTGCGGGTTCCCGAGGACGTTTCCGTGTCCGGGGGCGGCGGGTCGCCGCCCGGCAGCTCGATGACGATCGACCCCTGCACGAAGGCGGTCGTCAGCACGAAGAAGATGATCAGCATGAAGAGGACGTCGATCAGCGGGGTGATGTCGATGTTCAGCCCCGTCCGTCCCCGCCTGCGGCGGCGCATCGCCGCCTACGCCTCCTCCCCGGAGGTCGTCCGGAAGTGCTCGCGCAGCAGGAAGTCCGCGCCCCGCTCCAGCTTCTCCTCCTCCTTGTCGATGCGGCCGGAGAGGATGCCGTGCGCGACGATCACCGGGATGGCCACGGTGAGCCCGGCGACGGTGGTGAAGAGCGCCTTCCAGATGCCGCCGGTGACCGTCTGCGCGTTCACGGAGCCGCCGAGGTTGAGGTTCTGGAACATCTCCACCATGCCCAGGACCGTGCCCAGCAGGCCCAGCAGCGGCGAGACGCGGGCGATGACGTCGAGCAGGGACATGCCCCGCTCCCAGCGGTACAGTTCGCGGCGGATCTGCTGCTCCATCAACAGCTTGAGGTTGTCGCCGTCGATCATCCAGTGCGTGTAGGCGGCGGTGAAGAGGCGGTGTACGGAGGTCCTCCCCGTCGCCGCCGCCCGCGCCCCGGCCAGGTCGCCCTCCGCGACGGCGCGGCCGAACGCGCTCTCGACGGCCTCCGCGTCGCCCGACGCGCCGAGCATGAAGACGACCCGCTCGATGACGACGCCGCAGGCGATCACGGAGAGGACGAAAATGACCCACATGATCGAGCCGCCCGCCTGCATGTACTCCATGAAACCGGAACCGTTCATCGCATTGCCTCCCGTCCTGTACGTTATTTTCGCGGTCCGAAGAGCAGCCAGAGGAAGAAGGGCGCTCCCAGAAACGAGATGATGATGCCGACCGGCAGGTCGGCGGGCGCCCAGAGCGTGCGGGCGGCGGTGTCGCAGAGCACCAGCGCGGTGCCGCCGGTGAGCGCGCTGAAGAAGGCCAGGCGGAAGTGTCGCGGCCCGACCAGCCGGCGGGCGACGTGCGGCGCGACCAGCCCGAGGAAGGCGATGGGGCCGCAGTTGGCCACGACGATGGCGACGGAGAGCGACATCCCGGCGAAGAGCAGCCGTCGCGTCCGTTCCAGCGCCACGCCGCGCGTGGCGGCGATTTCGTCCCCGAAGGTGATGAGGTCGAGCTCCGTCGCGAAAAAGAGCGAGAGCGCGAGGGCGAGGCCCAGCGCCGGGACGGCGCGCAGCCCCTCGCCCATGCCGACGACGTTGATGCCGCCCATCGTCCAGGAGAGCAGCTTGTAGCTCTCCACCTCGCCGCCGGTGTACTGGAAGACCATGATCAGGCTGGTGAAGATGGAGCTGACGGCGATGCCCGCCAGCAGGAGCGTCGCGTCCCTGGTGCTGCGCGCGATCCGCGAGAAGGCGGAGATGACGGCGACCGCCGTCATCGCGCCGAGGAAGGCGCAGAAGGGGATGGCCGCCCCGACGCCGAGCAGCGTCGCCGTGGCGATGCCCGCCCCGCCGAAGCGGATGGCCGCCGCCGCGCCCAACGCCGCGCCGGACGATACGCCCAGCAGCGACGGCTCGGCCAGCGGGTTGCGGAAGACGGCCTGGAAGACCATGCCGCAAAGGCCGAAGGTCGCCCCGGCGCACCACGCCATGAGCACGCGCGGCAGGCGCAGTTGCCAGAAGATGCGCAGTTCGAGCGGCGAGGCGTCGGGGGCCAGGAGCGCGGCGGGGGAGATGGTCTGCATGCCGATCCACGGCGCGGCGAAGGGCACCGCGAGGGCGGCGCAGAGGAAGAGGCCCAGGTGCAGGGTGTCGGCGCGCCCGGGTCTCACAGCCGGGCCACCGGCGCGACCATCGCGGGGGGCGTCGCGCCCGGCGCGACGTAGCGTGCGAAGGGGATGCCGAAGATCCGCTCCAGCAGGGCCGGGTCGGTCATCGCGTCGGGCGCGCCGCTCCAGGCGACGCAGCCGTCGGCGAGGGCGACGACGGTGTCCGAGAGCAGCAGCGCCATGTTGACGTCGTGGGTCACCAGCAGCATCGTCGCGCCGCGCTCCCGCCGCACGCGGGAGAGGATCTGCATGGCCTCGACCTGGTGGGCGTAGTCGAGGTAGGTGGTGGGCTCGTCCATCAGGACGCAGGCGGCCTCCTGCGCGATGGCGGCGGCGATGAGGACCTTCTGCCGCTCGCCGCCGGAGAGGCTGGCCAGCTTCCGATCCGCCAGGTGGGCGATATCGGCGAGCTCCGCCGCCGCACGCACGGCGCGCGCGTCCTCGGCGCGCGAGGCGATGTTGCGCCAGGGGTAGCGGGCCATGTCCAGGAACTCGTCGACGGTGTAGGGGATGTCGGTCGGCGCGCTCTGCGGCACGTAGGCGACGAGCCGCGCCCGCTCCCGCGCCGGGATGCCGCGCACGGGCCGCCCGGCGATGCGGATCTCCCCGGCGTAGCCGGTGTGGATGCCCGCGACGCACTTGCAGAGCGTGCTCTTGCCCGCCCCGTTGCGGCCGACGATGCAGAGAAATTCGCCGCGCCGGACGGCGAGGTCGATGCCCCGCAGAATCGGCCTGCCGCCCCGCTCGCCGAGCGAGATGGAGACGTCGGAGAGGTGAAGCGCCTCCTCGCCGGGGGCGGTGCGCCCGTCGCCA
>DAIRUD010000345.1:0-2692 GCA_036803565.1 Synergistaceae bacterium
CCATGAAAAAGATCATGTAAATTCAAACGCCAATTCCAGAGAAGAGATTATCGCCCAAGCCACGGCCGCCATCGGTGGCGACGTCATCATCACCAGCGCCGAAAGGGGCAAGAGCTACACGGGCGAGATCGTCGCGGCTAGTGCCGTGCACGCGGTGCAGAAGATCGCGCCGGGGCGCGGTATCGTTCACAACTTCACGCAGCTCGACCTGCCCCAAGCGGATGAAAACAGGCCCATCACCATCTCCTACGACCGCGACGGAAACGGGCAGGTCCGGGAATCGATGTGCGATGCAGCGCACGCCATGGATATTGCGGAGCGGGAGTGAAACCGGATGAAACGGAGTATATCGACAAACCCACAGAAGGAGGGATTTGACATGAGATCAGGCAGGCACGAACACAGCATCGACGACATTCTGCACATCCTCTGTGCGCCGGAACCGACGGACGACCTCAAGGACATCTCGTTCGATCCGATGACCGAGGCCGAGGAAGAGGCCGAGCGGGACTTTATCCGGTGCTGGCTTGAAGGGAGGGCGTGATTCCTATGGCGAACGCATTCGAACGGCGCGAGAAGTTCGGAATCGAGATGGCGAAGCTGATGCGGGAGAAGAAGATCGTTCCCTGGCAGCAGGAGAACATTCCCATTCCCCTCCCGAAGAGCGCCACTAGCGACAGACAGTACAACGGCCTAAACGCCATGTACCTGATGGTCGCGTCCGCACAGAAGGGCTACAGCGATCCTCGCTGGGTCACGGTCAATGCGGCCAACGAGCACAATCACCATGTGAAAAAGGACGAGCACGGCATCTCGCTGGAATTCTGGCGGGAAAACAAGGAGGGAAAGATGGAGGTCGTCACCTACTCCGTCTTCAATATGGAACAGCTCAACGCCCACTTCCCGCTCCCGCCCAGCCAGCTCGAAGCGGATTATGAGACCGCGAACGTCATGTTGGCGCGCGCGGACGTCGAGATTCCGCCGGACAGCCCGCAGGAGATCTATCAGGCGGCGTTCAGGAAGCTGGCGGTGAAGACGCTGGAGGAGGCGGGGTACGCGAAGGACGTGCACACGCCCGAACTGATGGAGCTGCGCGCCAACATCGCCTACACGCTGCTCATGCACAAGTGCCACATTCCCGTGACGCAGGACAAAGAAGCCCCGGTTCAATCCTGGGCGTTCAGCATCTCGCACGACCCGAGGCAGTTCTACGAGGCGGTCCGCGACGCCGGGAACGTTGTGAATCTTATGTTGCAGGAGATGCAGCGGTCGAGAACGCCGGAGGAGATCATGCGGTTCGCCGAAAAGCATATCGAGCAAATCGAGTCGTCGAAAGCTCGAGTGCTGGGGGTGGAGGCACACCAGCAGCGTGCGAAGGCCCAGCGCGCGAGCGAGATCGTCGACGGAGCCGCCGCAATTCCGAGGGGTATGGATTCGAATCTTCCAGGCGCTGACTTGAGCCCAACCGAGGAAAACGTTCACGCGTCCATCGACAAAGCGACCGCTGAAGTTCATGAGATGCACGCTGCCGCCGGTGCCAAGGAGATGGCGGCGGGCAAAGTCCGCTTCGCAGACGCGGTGAATGTGGCGAGGGATTTGATGGGAGAGGGTTCGATCATCTCCAACGCCCAGCCGGGTAAGCCCTACACGGGGCAGATTGTCGGCCTCGTCGGGAAGGAGCCGGATATGATTGCCATCCAGCGGATATCGGGTAACCAGGCGGTGCTGCATCGGATCAAGGAGGTTGCGGCGGAGGCCAATATCGAAGTCGGCGCGGAGGTCACCATCACGAAAGGGGCAGATGGGAAATCCGTCGTCCTGGAGGCCGGTGAAATTTCATCGATGATCGAACGCGAGGAGAGGCAGGCATAACCATGACCCGCAACGTCGTCAAAACGCAGGGCTACGTCCAGGGCGGCAAGGGAAACGCGAAGCGGCGGAGCCGGGCGATTCGGCTCTTCTTTGCCTGTATGCTCTTTGTCTTGCAGTTGACGGCGCAGGTCATCGCCCACCATTTCGGTTATCATCCGGCCCTGGGCTGGAGCGTCCCGGTGAAGGGGTATCGCCTATACCCCTTCTACCGGGCGCTTTATTGGCTGTACGAACTGCTCTCGACGTACGACCAGACCAGATCCAGTCTCGCGACCTCCTGTTCGTTCCTCGTCGCGATGGGCATGCTGATTTCGATGCTGGTCGCGAAGAAATATTACTATGCCGGTACGAAGGCGCTGGAAGCCCTGCACGGCAGTGCGCACTGGGCGACGAAACGGGAGATTCAGGATGCCGCACTGCTCGATTCGAGAGGCAACCCGCAGACGGAGGGTGTCGTCGTTGGCGGGTTGCTCGAGAAAAAGCGGTTCGGGTGGAAGAAACAGACAAAAATTCTTCGACACAACGGCCCCGAGCACGTCATGTGCTATGCGCCGACGCGATCCGGCAAGGGCGTCTCTTTGGTTATCCCGACTTTGCTGGACGGTTGGAGGGGGAGCACATTCGTCCACGATCTGAAGGGGGAGAATTTTGGTTTGAGCGCCGGTTACAGGCAGAGGACGCTGGGGCATAAAATCCTCAAGCTCGACTTCACCGATCCGTTCGCCGTCTCCAAAGGGACTTCCGCCACGTTCAATCCCCTCGAAGAAGTTCCGCTCGATTTTGATTTCTCCGACGACTTCAGGCCGAATCCGCGCAACAT
>DAIRUD010000346.1:0-2683 GCA_036803565.1 Synergistaceae bacterium
CGGAGCTGGCCGAGGAGATCAAGAAGCGCCTCTTCATGTTCGACGACATCGGCGGTATGGACGACCGCTCGCTGCAGCGGGTGCTGCGCGAGGTCGACCTCAAGGATCTCGGCCTGGCGCTCAAGGGCGCGGGCGAGGACCTGCGCCAGAAGTTCTTCAAGAACATGTCCAAGCGCGCCGCCGACATGCTCAAGGAGGACATGGACTTCATGGGCCCGGTCCGCGTGCGCATGGTCGAGGAAGCGCAGCAGAAGATCGTCAACGTCGTCCGCGCCCTGGAGGAGGCGGGCGAGATCGTGATTGCGCGCGGCGGGGAGGAAGAACTCGTTGTCTGACCCCTCCCGCCAGAGGCTGATCCGGGCCGTCCGTTTGCTTCCCGGCGCGGTGCGCATCGTCCGGGGGGGCATGGTGGACGTCGAGCCCGTGGCCGAGGCGAACGCCGAGGCGGCGGCGGAAGCCCCCGAGACGGTCGAACGATCGGCCTTGGCGGCTGCGGAGGCGGAGATCGCCAAATTGCAGTCGGAACTGCGCAACCGCACCACCGAGCTCGCTTCGGCAAAGGAACGCGCCGGCGAGCTCAATCGTCAGATCGAAACGCTGACCGGCGACCTGGAGCGCGAGCGCGCGCAGCTGTACGAGAACCTCGCCGGGGAGACGGCGGCGCGCAAGGCGGAGGCGGAGGAGACGGGCCGCCGCGAGGGTTTGGAAAAGGGTTACGCCGAGGGTATGCGCAAGGCGGAGGAGGATATCCGGGCGGAGTACGAGGCGCGTTTCGCCGACGCCCTGCGCCTGCTGGACGGTATCCGCGGTGCCATGGAGGGCGCGCGCGCGCGCCTGGTCGAGTCCTACACGCCGCAGATGCTGCGGCTGTGGGAGACGATGCTGCAGCGGATGCTGCTGACGGAGGCCAAACTCGACGCGGGCGTGGCCCGACGGGTCTTGGAGAACCTGCTGCGGCGCGTCAGCGACCGGGAGAAGATCGTGGTCTATTTGAATCCGGCGGATCTGGAGATGATCGAGCGGAGCAAGGAGAGCCTCATCGACTCCATCCGCGGCGTGAAATATTTCGAGTTTTTCTCCGACGCCCATGTGGAGCGAGGGAGTTGCCTGATCGAGACCAACCTTGGCATCTACGACGCGCGCTGGAAGACCCAGCTCGAACAGGTTTCCGCCGACGTCGAGCGCCTCCTGATGGAGAGCCTCGCCGCCGACGCGGCGACGGGCGGCGAAGCGGAGGGGGCCGGTGCGGTGCTGTCGGCGGAGCCGGAGGCGACTCTTCCGACGGAAGACGGAGCGGAGGCAAGCGATGGAGACGACGGTGGAGCGGATCGCGCAGGCTGAGGCGGAGGAAGCCCTCCGCGTCGGCAATACGTTCGTCGCCCTGGAGGGGCGGCTGGCGCAGACGGAGTTGATCCGCATCAACGGCCGGGTGGTGCAGGTCGTCGGCCTGGTGATCGAGTCGCAGGGGCCGGACGTGCAGATCGGCGACCTCTGCGAGGTGCGCTTCCGCAACCGCGACACCATCCTGCAGGCGGAGGTCGTCGGCTTCCGCACCGACCGGGTGCTGCTGATGCCCCTGGGCGAGCTGTCCGACATTGGCCCCGGCTGCGACGTGCTCTCGATGGGCCGCCCGCTGGGGGTGAATGTCTCCCCGGCGCTTTTGGGCCGCGTGCTGGACGGCCTCGGCAACCCGCTCGATTCCCTGGGGCCCGTCCCGGCGACGGAGTTCTACCCCCTTACCTCTACACCTCCGCACCCGTTGCGCCGACAAATGATAGAGAAGCCCCTTTCGGTCGGCGTCAAGGTCATCGACGGCCTGTTGACGCTGGGGCAGGGGCAGCGCGTCGGCATCTTCGCCGGTTCGGGCGTGGGCAAGAGCGTCCTGCTGGGCATGATGGCGCGCAATACGGAGGCCGACGTCAACGTCATCGCGCTGGTCGGGGAGCGCGGCCGCGAGGTCAAGGAGTTCCTCGACCGCGACCTCGGTTCGGCGGGCATCGCCCGCTCCGTCGTCATCGTGGCCACGTCGGACCAGCCGCCGCTGGTGCGCCTCAAGGCGGCGCTGACGGCGACGGCCGTCGCCGAGTATTTCCGCGACAGCGGCAAGAACGTCCTGCTGATGATGGATTCCGTCACGCGCGTGGCCATGGCCCAGCGCGACGTCGGGCTGGCGATCGGCGAGCCCCCGGCGACGCGGGGTTACACTCCCTCGGTCTTCGCCCTCCTGCCGCGCCTTCTGGAGCGGGCGGGAGCGGGCGAGCGGGGCAGCATCACGGCCATCTACTCCGTGCTCGTCGAGGGCGACGACATGAACGAGCCGATCGCCGACACCGTGCGCGGCATCTTGGACGGACACTTCGTCCTCAGCCGCGACCTGGCGGCGAAATATCACTATCCGTCGGTCGACGTGCAGCGCAGCGTCAGTCGCGTCATGCCGACGGTCGTCTCGCCGCAGCAGTACGAGGCGGCGGGCCGCGTCCGCGAACTCCTGTCGATCTTTTCGGAGTCGCAGGACCTGATCAATATCGGCGCCTACAAAGCCGGCAGCAATCCCAAGATCGACTGGGCACTGGAGCATATCGAAACGGTCGACGCCTTCCTCAAGCAGGGCATGAACGAGAGCGTCCCCTTCGACGCGACGGTCGAGCAGCTCCTACAGCTGGCGCCGAAATAAAAACCAAAC
>DAIRUD010000347.1:0-2681 GCA_036803565.1 Synergistaceae bacterium
AAACTCGCCTGATCCGAAAAATTCGGCCGCCGCATCCATGGCGGCCTCTACTCATTCTACAGAAGGTGGTATCGACATGTCCGGACACTCCAAATGGGCCAACATCAAACATCGCAAGGCGGCGCAGGACGCCAAGAAGGGCGCCGCCTACCAGCGGCTGACGAAGAACATCATCGCCGCGGCCAAGGCGGGGGGCGGCGATCCCAACGCCAACTTCCAGCTCAAGGTGGCGATCGACCGCGCCAAGGCGGGCAACGTCCCCAACGACAACATCGAGCGGGCGATCAAGCGCGGTTCCGGCAACCTGGAGGGCGTCACCTACGAGGACGTCACGTACGAGGGCTACGGCCCCGGCGGCGTCGCCGTCTTGGTCGAGGTCAGCACGGACAACCGCAACCGCACCGCGCCGGAGATGCGCTCCCTCTTCTCCAAGGTGGGCGGCGCGATCGGCGAGCCGGGCAGCGTGGCCTGGAACTTCGAGCGCAAGGGCGTCATCACGGTGACCGGTAGCGGGATCGACGAGGACGAGCTGATGAACGTCGCGCTGGAGGCCGGGGCCGAGGATATCGACGCCGGGGAGGAAGGCTTCGAGATCGTCACGGAGCCGACCGCGCTCTCCGACGTCGCCGCGTCGATCCGGGACGCGGGCTACGTCGTCGACAACGTCGAGCGGACGATGGAACCGAAGACGACCGTCCAAGTGAAGTCCAAGGAGGAGGCGGCCAAGCTCATGACCATGATCGACCGCTTCGAGGAACACGACGACGTGGAAAACGTCTACTCCAACTTCGAGATCCCCGACGATATCCTGGCACAACTGGATTAAAGCGACGTGATCTGTTTCGGCATCGATCCGGGAATCGGCACGCTGGGCTACGGCGTCGTGCGCCAGCGGGGGGACCTGCTGGAGGCGCTGGACTACGGGGCGATCACGACGCCGCCGGGCCTGCCGCTGGCCGTGCGCCTGCGCGACCTGTACCGCATGCTCTCGGAGAGGTTGGGCGCGCACGCGCCGGACGTCGCCGCGGTGGAGAGGCTCTACTTCGGGCGCAACACGACGACGGCGGAGATGGTCTTTCAAGCGCGCGGCGTCGTCATGCTGGCGGTCGCCGACCGTGGGCTCGCGCCCTACGAACCGAAGCCCGCCGAGGTGAAGATGGCCGTCTGCGGCAACGGCGCGGCGGAGAAGGCGCAGGTGCAGGGCATGGTGCGGCATCTGCTCAACCTCGATACCATACCGCGTCCGGACGACGCGGCGGACGCCTTGGCCGTCGCCATCACCGGCCTGTCGCTGGCTCTGTACGACCGGGCGGAGCGGAGGAGCGTCGGATGATCCGCCGGTTGCGCGGCACGGTTCTGTCGGTGGACGCGGACTCGATCTGCCTCGACGTGTCGGGCTTCGGCCTGGAGGTCTTCTGCACCGGCAGCGTGTTGGCGGCGGCGCGGGTCGGCGATGTGTTCTCCTGCTGCGCCTACCTCCAGGTCAGCGACGCGGGCATGGCGCTCTTCGGTTTTGCCGACGAGACCGAGCGCGCGCTCTTTCTGGAGATCATGCAGGTCAAGACGATGGGGGGCAAGCTCTCCATCGCGGTGCTGCGGCATCTCGACGTCTCCGCCGTGGTCTCGGCCATCCTGGCCGAGGACGCGCGGCGGCTGGCCGTGCCCGGAGTCGGCGCCAAGCGCGCCGAACGCATCTGTTTCGAGCTGCGCCCGAAGGTCGAGAAGAAGTTCGCCGGTCTGGCCGCCGGGGGCGCTCCGGCGGTGGCGGGCAAGGGGTCCGTGGACGCGGGCGTCGTCTCCGGCCTGCTCGGCCTCGGCTTTACGCAGAACGAGGCGGCCCAGGCCGTCTCCGCCTGTCGCGCCGAGGGCGGTGAGGACCGGACCTGGACCGAGGAGGCGCTGCTGATGGCCGCCCTCGGCCGATTGCAGCGGTAGGTGGATCCGCCTTGATCGATCGCCTTGACCAACAGGGTTCCAAGGGAGCCCCACGAAGTTCGCAACGCCCTCGCGGCGGAGAAACCGCATGACCGAAGACGCCTTTGCCATGGACCGCGACAAACCGTTCGAGCAGCTGCGGCAGGAGCGCGACGAGGACACCTTCTCCCTCCGTCCGCAGGCGCTGTTCGACTTCATCGGGCAGGACGCCCTCAAGGACAAGCTCTCCATCTTCATCCAGGCCTCCAAGAGCCGGGAGGAGCCGCTGGACCACACGCTCTTCTACGGCCCGCCCGGCCTCGGCAAAACGACGCTGGCGGGGATCATCGCCCGCGAGATGAAGGGCAACCTGCGCGTGACCTCCGGTCCTTCGCTGGAGCGCGCGGGCGACCTGGCCGCCATCCTCTCCAACATCCAGCCCAACGACGTCCTCTTCATCGACGAGATCCACCGCATGTCGCCGAACATCGAGGAGATCCTCTATCCGGCGATGGAGGACTTTTCGCTCTCCATCGTCGTGGGCAAGGGGCCGCTGGCGCGCAGCATCCGGCTGCAACTGCCGCGCTTCACGCTGATCGGCGCGACGACGCGCCTGGGGCTGCTGACCTCGCCACTGCGGGCGCGCTTCGGCATCGTCGAGCAGCTGCACCTGTACACGCCGGAGGAGCTGACGCAGATCGTGCGGCGCGGCGCGGAGGTGCTCTCGGCGCAGATCGCCGCCGACGCGGCGCGGGAGATCGGTCTGC
>DAIRUD010000348.1:0-2676 GCA_036803565.1 Synergistaceae bacterium
CCGCCGTAAGCGCCGCGCCGTAGCCGTACGCGGTGCGGGTGAAGTTGGCCAGCGTGCTCTTGGCGTCCTCCAGCTCGCGCACCTGGACCTGACGCGTGTGGGAGAGCTCCGCCGCCTGCCCGTCGAGCCGGGCGATGCTCGTCGCCCAGCGCTGCGCCCAGGTCTCTCTGGCGCGCAGGGCGTCCGCAAAGACCGCGCGGTCCTTCTCGACGCCCTCCAGGCCCTTTTCGCAGCGCTTCCTGCGCAGCCAGTACAGGATTTTACGATCCTCCTCGAGGGCGTCCAATATCTCGCGGGCCTTCTCCGCGCGCTCGACGAGCGGCGCGATCTCCGCCCGCCGCGCCGCGAGCTCCGCGGAAAACGTCCGCAGGCGCGCGTATTCCTCGCCCGCCTCGGCCAAGCGGTCGGAGGCCTCCGCCCGCCGCTTGCGGTAGGCGTCGATGCCGAACAGCGATTCCAGCAACACCCTGCGCGCCGCCGGGCGTTGCTGGATGACCTCCGTCACGTCGCCCTGCCCGATGAAAGCGAAGCGGTCCCCGGAGAGCTGCCAGAGGCGCTTCACCTCGTCCAGCTCGGCGAGGGTGGCGCGGCTTCCGTCCACGGTGACGATCGCGCCGCCCTCGGCGACGCGGCGGCGGATCGTACAGACCCGCGTCCCCTCGCGCAGTTGCAGGGCCACCTCGGCTTCCTGCGCCGGAGGGCGCGATGCCGAGCCGTGGAAGATCAGGCCGTCCTGCTTGGCGATGCGCAGCTTCGACGCGTGGGAATCCCCCAGCGCCCAGCGCAGAGCGTCGAGGATGTTGCTCTTGCCGCTGCCGTTGGGGCCGACGATCGCCGTCATCCCCGGCACCAGCGGCAGATCGTAGGTGCCGCCGAAGCTCTTGAAGCCCTTAAGCTGAAGTCGTGCTATGTACAACGACCCGGTCCTCCCGCCGCTCCATCACCTCGACGCGGTGCACGACGCGGGTGAGCGTCCCCTGGAAGTCGATGCGATACTTGTCCCAGGCGTACTCCGGGCACTCGACGAGGTAGAAACGCCGCTCGAACTCCTCCTCCCACATGGGCAGATAGGTGTCCGCGATGTAGCGCGCGATCGCCGGGTGCAGTTCGACGACGAACGCCTCCGAGTGCGAGCCGAGGACCGCCTTGCGGAGAAAGCGCTTCACCTTCATGGCGACGGTCTCCTCCTTGTCCACCCAGCCCAGCCCGCCGCAGAAGGGACAGCCGCGACTCATGATCGAGCGCATGTCCAGCCGCGCCCGCTTGCGCGTGATCTCCACCAGGCCCAGGGCCGTCACGCCGTAGACGCGCGCCTTGCAGCGGTCGCTGCGGAAGAGCTCCTGCAGCTGCACGACGAGTTTGTCCCGATCCTCCTGGCTCTCCATATCGATGAAGTCGATGACGACGATGCCGCCGATGGCGCGGAGGCGCATCTGCCGCGCGATCTCCTCCGCCGCCTCGAAGTTCGTGTGGTAGACCGTGTCCTGCAGGTCCTTCGTGCCGATATATTTGCCGGTGTTGACGTCGATGACGGTCAGCGCCTCCGTCTGGTCGATCACCAGGTAGGCGCCGCTGGGCAGCCAGACCTTGCGGTCGTGCATCTCCTCGATGGCCCGCTCCACGCCGTAGACCTCGAAGAGCGGCAGGTTGCCGCGGTAGAAGTTCAGCTCCGGCCGCGCGTCCTCGCCGAAACGCTTGAGGAACCCGGCGATGCTCTCGTATTCGTCCGCCGAGTCGACGACGATCTCGCCGATGCTGTCCGTCAGCTCGTCGCGCAGGATGCGCTCGACCAGCCCGATGTCGCGGTGCAGCAGGCAGGGCGCGGTGTTCTTCTTGGCCTTGCGCTCGACCTCGTGCCACGCCTCCATGAGCTCCGTCACGTCGCGCGCCAGGCTCTCCTCGTCGCTGTACTCCGCGACGGTACGGACGATCAGGCCGTAGCCGTCGGGGCGCAGCCTGCGCGCCAGCGCCCGCAGGCGCGCGCGCTCCTCGTCCTCCTCGATGCGCTTGGAGACGCCGACGTCGTTGCTCGACGGCACCAGGACGAGGTAGCGGCCGGCCAGCGACACCCGGGGCGAGACGCGCGCCCCCTTGCCCTTGCGCGCCGTCTTGAGCACCTGGACAATCATGTCCATGCCCGGTTTCACCTCATCGCCGCCGCGCACGTCGTTGAGGTAGAGAAAACCGTTGCGCCCGTCGCCGAGGCTGAGGAAGGCCGCGTTCATACCCGGCAGGACGCTGTCCACCCGGGCCTTGTAGATCTCCCCCGCGCGCTGCCGCTCCAGCATCCGCTCGATATAGAGGTTGTCCAGCCGCCCCCGCTCGTCCAGAATCGCGACCCGCATCTCCTCCGGGTCGATGACGTTGACGATCAGCTTCATTTCCCTGTTCTTTCCGTTGGTCATATCGATTCTCCCGTCAAAGGAATCACGTGCCTTTCGTCCTCGTCCCAGCCGCCGACCGCCGTCCGGGCGATGGCGACCTCGCTCCACCCGGAGACGACCGCCTGCTCCTGCAAGATCTTCACGAACCGCGAGGGGCCCGCCCGCTCCAGATCGCGAACGGAGAGGCGCAGGGAGTCGGCCTCCGCGTCCAGCCCCAGCAACGCGTCCATCTCCATAAGCGCCGCACGCAGCGCGGCCTGCTTGCGGACTGTTCTTCAGAAATTGGAGCGTT
>DAIRUD010000349.1:0-2667 GCA_036803565.1 Synergistaceae bacterium
GACGCAGGAGGCCGCGAGCGGGAACATGGAATATCCCTTGTCGAAGCAGAAGATTCGCGCGTTTTCATATCGTTCGAACTGGCTTGCGATGAGCGCCAGCAGCGTGGATTTCCCCGATCCGGTCGGACCGAGAATGAGTGTGTGGCCGACATCGCCGTCGTGCAGGTTCAAACGGAAGGGCGTTGAGCCGATGGACGCCGCCTGGAGCAATGCCGGACTCCTCGGCGGGAAGTGGCCGGACGGGCAGAATTCCTCGCCCGTCCAGTCCATCGTCGTGGGGATGATGTCGGCGTAGTTGAGGCTTGAGATCATCGGTCGACGTACATTCTCGTAACCGTGTCCCGGCAGGGAACCGAGAAATGCCTCCAGCCCATTGCGCTTCTCGATTCGTGACGCGAACCCCTTGAACTCGAAGACCTTCACCACTTCACGTGCCCGTTCCTCCAGCTCGTTTGCGTCATTGCCACGAACGACCACGACGCAGGTGTGGTGCCCGTAGCAGACGTCGCCGGAGTCGAGCGGAATGGAGGCCTCGTCGATGTCGTTCACCATGTTCACGGCGTCCAGGTTCATTGGGGCATCGTGGCGGTTGAAAATCTGGGAGAAGAAGCTCTTTGTCTTCTGTGCCCATTTCTTTCGTAATGAGGTGAGCTGCCCGGAGGCGTCCAGGAAATCCGTGAAGATGAACCGATTCGAACAACGGATCTCGAACGGTAGCAGTGACAGCGTGTGTAAAATCCCCGGATAACTGCCCTGTGGGTAGCCCATGACGGAGATGACATAGAGAAGGTTGTCATCGTAGACGAGGGGGTATCCGTTCAAGAGATCCCGCGCCAGCATGGTATCCAGGTACGTCGGCGCGGGACTGGGCAACCGGAGCGGGTGCCAGCGGCCATTGATGACATAGTTGAGCGCCTGGAGCAGTTCGACGTTCATGACGACTTCGCCGTCTTCGAGCTTCACGGGCTGGCAGGTCATCCGCTCCAGCCGAATCTGCCTGCTGGCGGTGAGGACGTTTTCAATCTCCTCCAGCTTGTCCTCGAAGTATTTGAGGTTCTTTCCCTCGATATCCAGATATTCCTCCTCGCTCTCGCCGAGCATGAAGTTGGTGACACGCTTGATTTTTTTGCTCTGCTCGAAGATGGGCGGCAGATACGAGAGAAAAAACGCGATCTTCGTCTCGAAATGCGCCCCTTCCTGCTTGTGGTTGTAGTGCCGCTCCAGGTCGATGAGGAAGTTTGTCGGTTCCGCGAAATATCCGGCGGGATATCCTTCGGCGGTCTTTCGGATCATCTCCACGTGCAGCATCCAGCCGCGACCGAAGCGCAGAAACGCACGGCTGATATAGGCGGTAAGGGCTTCCACCTCCTCCTTTGTGGCACTCTCCAGATCCGGCCCCGTGTACCAGAACCCCGCAAGGAAGCCGCCGTTTTTAAGGGAGATGACGTTTTCGCTCACGAGGGCCTGGCACAGGAGCAGGTCCGAGAAGCCGAGTTCGTGCTTCGTTTTCATGGCGTTCTGTACGGACATCCCTACCACCGCCTTGCCTTTTGTCTCTGTTTGCAGCCCACCGTGGTGACGGCGGGGTATTCGGCGAGATACTGGACGGCGCGCCGGAAGACATCGCTCATGCCGGGGTCCAGCTTCGCCATGTGCGCCAGCATGGCACGTCCGGTGAGGAAGATGACGGCGGCGATGGCGACGTTCGGGTAATTCCGCGTCACGATTCCGCCCGGACCGGCCAGGAGCGTCACGACCATGCAGAGCATGAGGAAGAGGAAGCGCTCGCACCCCATGATGAGCTGCGGCCGGACGAGGCTGCGGTGGATGGGGATGATTCGAAGCTGGTCTTCCATCTGCTTCACCCAGCCTTACGGGAGCAATACGCTCTGGAGGCCGAACATGCTCAGGACCGTCGGTGCCGAACCGAGCATCCCGGCGAGAAAGGCCGCGAGCGAGACCCACCGTATCCAGCCGCCGAGCTCGCTCCCCATGAACGCCAAGCCGCAGAAACCGCAGACGACCATGAAGAGTCCGAGCGAGAAGGCCACCGGGCCGGTGAGGGAGTCGGCGAGGGATTTCAGCGCCGAGTCCCAGGGGAAGTTGGTTGATGTGTTGGCCTCGGCGACGCTGGCGACAAAAATAGCAATGATGATTGCCAACAGCAGAAGCAGAACCCGTTTTCTTTCTTTCATCTTTTTCATTTCGCCCTCTCCTTTCAAAAGCGAGCAGTTAAAGATCCAATGTGTTTTTAGCGCGTTTTCAGTTCGTACACCGGTCTGAATTCGTATCCCTCCTCCCTGTAGCCCGTTACCTCGATGATTTCCGTGACCTGCCTGCCGATCTGCCCGAACTGCCGCATGAAGACGATGACGTCGATGGACTCGGCGATGAGGGACGACATGGGGTTCACGCTGATCTCCAGCACGAGCTGCTCCAGACGGAGCAGTGCGGCAGGCGCGTTGTTGGCGTGGACGGTGGAGATGCCGCCGGGGTGCCCGGTGTTCCAGGCTTTGAGGAGATCCAGTGCCTCCGAGCCGCGTACCTCGCCGACGATGATCCGGTCGGGGCGGAAGCGGAGCGCAGTTTTGAGGAGCGTGCGGAGCGAGACATCGTCCGAGGAGACGAAGCGCTGTTTGTTGGTCGTGGCGCACTGCAATTCGAACG
>DAIRUD010000350.1:0-2653 GCA_036803565.1 Synergistaceae bacterium
AAAAGATTAACGTTATCATAAAACCGTGCATGGGTGTGCCCCTCTCCGCCCACTATGCCGCGGACACCTCCCTCCAGAGGGAGGCGGAGCATGGGGTTAGTGACATATATGACTGTTTATCGCTCCCTTCGGGAGAGCAGGCAGGAGCGGACTTCCTCAGCCCAAGCATATAGAAAATAAGCGAAAGAATCGTTCCTTCGGAGGCACTCGTTACCTATGCCGCCACTTCCGGAGGCCGTTTAGGAGGATACATCATGGCAAAGGAATTGCACCGCACCCCGGACAGCCTCTCCGTGTGGGAGAGCAATATGAAGGAGTTGCGGAAAAATCAGCCCCAACTCGCCGCCCTGCTCGACGAATACGTCGAGGAGCACGGCCATGCCTTCGAGCACTACGAAAACGCGACCCCGGCAGGCAGATGGATCGAGGGCCTGACCGACGAACCGTTTTTCGAGGCGGCAAAGGAGCCGGAGTTCAACTGGAGCCGGAAAAAGAAAGAGGATCGCAACAAACCGGTCTTCTTCCTCTACGGCATCGGCACCCCGCCGTATCTCTTCAAGGCGATCCGCGCGCTGCCGGAGGCCGCGCTGGCCTTTATCGTCGTCGAACCGAATATTGCGCTGATCGCCTACACGTTGCACCTGACGCACGCTTATCTGGCGCTGCCGAAGGGCTGCCGGTTGGGGTTCATGACGGAGGCCAAGGGAAAAGGGGAGACGGAGGAGGAAGTGCGCGAATCCGCGTTCATTCGCACGTTCGCGCTGCGGAACGAGTCGCTTACCTACGCCCTGTCCCCGTACGGCACCTATTCCGCCGCGCTCTCGGAGTTGTCCGCCCATCCCGGAGAGGCCGACGTTTTCCGTGAGCAATTTATAAAAATGGGAGAGGGCATCCGCGAATGGGTCGGCATCTCCCTTTCTTTCTTGGGCAACTCCGCCGAGGACACACTGCTCGGCCTACGACAGATTGCACTGATGGCCCCCCAGATCAGCTTCGGTCCGTCAATTGAAACGCTTCGCGAACGTTTTCGCGGAAAACCGGCGATCCTCGTCGCGGCCGGACCTTCGCTCGACAAGAATTTCATGCAGTTGAAGGATGTTCAGGACAAATGCGTCATCATCGCCGCCGACGCCATCCTCGGGAAACTCTTGCAAAACGGCATCAAACCGCATATCGTAACGTCGTTGGAGCGTGTCATCCTGACCTACGACCTCTTTTTCTCCAAGATCGTCGACGAATATCGAGAGGAATGCAAGGATATCCTGCTGGTGGCGCAGGCGCTCTGCGTCCCGTGGACGAGCGGCAGGTGGCCCGGCCCGGTCTGCCTCGTCTGCAAACAGGAGGTCGTCTCGGATAGTTGGCTGGGACATGGGGTGCTGGGGGGGAGCATTATGCCGTCCGGCTCTTCCGTCGCACATATGAATTATTCGATCGCCTCCCTGATCGGCGCGTCCTCTATCGCAATCATCGGGCAGGACCTGGCCTACGGCGAGGACGGGGGCTCCCACGCTTCCGCCGTTGGCGGTTCGTTCAACCAAAGCGAAAGAGATGCGATCCCCATCCCCGGCGCACTCGGCGGCGAGGTACAGACCAACCGCGTCTGGATGTCCTTCCTGCGCCTGTTGGAGAACTTCATCATGCAGTTCAAGATCCCCACATTCGACTGCACGGAGGGCGGAGCGTTGATCTCGTCGACCACCGTGACACCGCTGGCCGATTATATATCCGCTCATGTAGACGGTAACAATGCGATTGCGGAGACGCCAGCAGCGTTGATCCGCGATGGTCATAAAAACGTGGACCATCATGCGATTCGCGCGCGCGTTCTGAAAACGATCGCCCAGCTCGATTCGCAGTTCGACTTCATGGAAAGGGAACTGGACGAAGTCGAAGATCTGATGCGAAGCGCCGTCTCACCCGGCTTAGAGCCCGCGCGGCGCATCGCCTTCGCATCGAAGGCTGGCCACAGGATCGACAGCATCCACGCCAAAAGCCCCGTGTTCGACTTCATCGGGCAGAGCTATACGCGCCTCGCCGCGATCGAGCTTTCCCTGACGCGCTCCATGGACGATGTGGAGACGACGGAGCGCTGGTACACGATGCACAAGGAGGTTGTCGATTCTCATCGTGCGTTGGTCGCCTTTGTGCGAAAATGGGTTGCCTATGCCGAGCGGGCAATCGATTATTGGGGTTCGAAGGACTTGGTTGAATTCGGTCCCCTCGACCCGGACGATGCGTGGGAAAAGGCGCAGAACCTCTTTTCTTCCCTGAGCGAAGCCGAGGGGGAGAAGATCGCCGAGATTCGCCTGGAGCTGGACAGCGTCATGAGCCGCTGCGACCCGATCCTGCTGGAGTGGCCCGGCTATATGCTGTGGAATTACGCGGTGCTGTTGATGCAGCAAGGCCGGGCGGCGCTCGCCACCCGTTTCATGGATCGCGCCGCCGAGGATTTCGACGGCAAGGAAATGCCGGTGGGTGACATGGTCCGTTTTTTCAAGGACTACGCGCGCATTTTGATGGAGCACGACCTGACTCACACCGGCGATTACATGAAAGCGGAGACGATGCTGGGCAACGCCGTCGAGTTGGGCGGCATGGACGAGGAAAGCGCGACGATCCTGTCCGACCTGATGGACCGGGAGATCGCCCACAA
>DAIRUD010000351.1:0-2646 GCA_036803565.1 Synergistaceae bacterium
CTTATTCCAATGATAAATCCAATCGCTCATCATGATCGGCCACGTGGCAGCACTCCCCCAGTCGGCTCTGCCGACAGCCCCCTCTCGAGGGGGCCGGGGCTTGGCACGACGGGACGCCCCGCTTCCCTCAAGAAGGAGTGCAGCCAAGGGTGGCGGAGGGAGAGCTACCCTGCTTTAAATCATTACTTTGATCTAAAAACGGAATTAATCATGAACCGGACCGGGTGTCTCTCTAGGACACCCGGCTGTTTTTTTCGGGTTAAGGATTTAGAAAAATTTCCGGAAACCTCAATGCTGTAATCCTCCACGATCACCATCCGCTCTTATCGTAGAAATCGACGTAAATCGGTATCGTTTCCTTGTACGCAACACCATCACCATCCGTATACGACACGGCAACCTCGCGCGCGGCGAAACGCTTCGGCGTCGGATATCCGGCAACCCGCATCCCGCCGTTGTCGCGCGCAACCCTCAGGAAACACCGCTTTCCCTATCGCCGCATTTCAGCTTGCAAACGAGCTGGGTCATGGTTCCCATCGGACAGATCACGCACCAGGAACGCGGGCGGAAAAACACCATAAAAACGATGCCGATCAACGTCGACGTGAGCATCAGGCTGTAAAAACCGAACGCGAACTGCGCAACCCACGGCGCCGCCACCCCGTCCGCATATGCCCACCGCCAGGGCAATTGAAATGTCCAGAACAGCGTGACCATTTCGGCCAGATCGTCGACACCCGAAAAGACCAGGTACGTATTGAAAAGCATGTTGCCGAACATCGCCATGAAAAACGCCAGAAAACCGTACCGAAACCACTTGCGGTAGAGAAAAACCGGCATCCCGTTGTTCAGCGACAACCGCTCCCCCAAAAGCGCGAACAGTTGCCCGCGCCCGCAATAGTCGTTGCAGTAGCCCTTCGTCCCCTTGACGATCGATATGAGGAGAGGAGCCATAAAACACAACAGACCGAGCCAGGCATAGAGTATATTTACAAATCCCAGAATCAAATAAAGCGAGGAGGCGATCCAAAAATAATCGTACCATCTCTTTTTAGCCATCTTTTTTCACCGCCAACCCGATCAAACCGGCGGGGCACGCTTCGACGCATTTGCCGCAGCCGACGCACTCCGCCTCATCGACAACCGCCGCGACGCCCCTGTCGATGAGAATCGCGGACCTGGGACACGCTTTTACACACGTACCGCACGCGACACAATGCCGCGCGTCGACGATCGCTCTTTTCATGAGACACCCTCCTTGCCCTCAGCGGTTTCATATCTGCGAAAACCGGTACGTTGACGACCGTGCTGGAGAAAAAAGCCGGGACGCTCGGCCCGATATAAAGGTTTCTGATGCCCGGCGACAGCAGCGTCAAATGGATACAGACGGCCTTCTGGGCGCACGACGAGAGCGCCAGCGTCATCGTTCCGGCCATCGCGTTTGCGCGACTAGGGAGAATATAATATCGTCCGCATCGATTATCTGTTGTATTTACAACATAATGACAACTCGATGCCCAAAAACATCAAGGGCAATCCGCTTTTCGCAGGGGGGAGCGGGCAATGGAGCGGGATGAAAAGGCGGTCGTCTTCGGTAATAAATCGTGACGAGACTGGCCGCCCAAAGATATTGCGCGCCAACAGCCAAGCGCCGCCCCAAGCGCATCCGGCTCCGGCGCACCCGCGTCGGCCCAAATGTCGGCAGGCGGCACAGGCATCATCCGTCGCGCCGCTCCTTCGGGCGTGGCATTCCTTCACGCCAAGCAGTTTCAAACCGCTATATACAAAAATACCCCGCGGTGCCGCCCTCCAAATTTCTCCGGGTACGTCGAAATAGGGACTTCGCGAATGGAGAAAATCATCATCGTTTATTTTGCTTGTCGGGGTTTTTTCCGTTCTCCGGGTATTCCCTGTACGGCAGATAATCGAGAAAACGCTTGGCCGCGAGGGACAGGTTTTTCCGATCCCTCATCGCGATACAAATATTGCGGCAAACGGACACATCCAGCTCTCTCGCGACGATCCGGTACGGCGTCCTCCGCAGCGTCAGCTCCGGCAGGATGCTGATGCCGAGCCCGCCTTCGACCATGGACATAACGGCATAATCGCTGCAAGTCGCAAAATGCACCTTCGGTTTGATCCGATTCTGCGCGATGATTTCCGCGATTTCCGGCTCGAGGATTTTTTCCGGCAGGATGAAGGGTTCGTCGCACAATGCGTTGACGGGAAAGCGCTCGCAGGAGGCCAGGGGGTGATTCTCCGGCAGGACGACGAGCAGCCGGTCCTTTTCGAGGAAAATCGTCTCCAACTCCGGCCTCGTCGGAAGCCGGAGAAAACCGCAGTCGACACGCCCCTCGAAAATCCAGTTTTCGATCTCCGTGTAATCGCTGAGAAAGAGTTCGTAGTCGATCTGTGGGTAATCCTTCTTAAAATTTCTGATGATGTCGGGGAGCCAATGCGTCGCCATGCTCGAAAAGGCCCCGATGCGGATCAGGCCGGACTGAAGCCCGTGCAGTTCGCCGATCTGCATCAACATTTTTTCGTATTCGCTGCAAATATTCTTGGCATACGGCAGCAGCTCCATACCGTCAGAGGTCAGGTGCACGCCCGAGCGCCCCCGCTCCAAGAGCGATACCCGCCATTCGC
>DAIRUD010000352.1:0-2645 GCA_036803565.1 Synergistaceae bacterium
GCGCATCTTCTTCCACTCGGCGACGCCGGCACCCAGTAGCCGGTTCAGTAGCTCCTCCGTCCCCTCGTCGCGCGTCAGCCTGGTGCGCTCGTGCATGTCGAGCACGCCGGGCAGGTTCACCAACTGCTCCAACGCGATGTCGCGCGCGGAGCCCAGCGCGTCCCGCACCCGCGAGACCTCCTCGTAGTAACTCGTGAGAATGTCGCGGTTGATGGCGACGGCGAGCGCAGAGGCGGCCCACAAAATCTCGACCCTGGCCTGGACCTTGCCGCGGCGGAAGGCACTCCGCAACTTCTGGTGGAACCAGGGTTCCCACGTAGCGAGCTCTTTCGGCAGCCGCACATAGATCTCCTGATATCTGTGGTTGACGCTGGACAGTTCGAGCGTCAGCGTCCCCCACTCGCGTTCGAGCGATGTGCCCCCGAATCCGGTCATGCTTACGTACACGGCTCTTCACTCCTTCGCTTCACGAATATGCCGCAGCTTTTCGGCCGTCATGCGGGCGAGATCGTCCAATCCTTCGCCGGTCAGCGCACTGATACGGACGACATCTTCGCCCTTCTCGCCAGGCCCGCTCAGCCCGGCCGCGACGAAGACCGACTCCTCGCGCGCCCGGTCTATCTTGTTGAGGGCGACGATGCGCGGTATGTCCCCGGCCCCGATCTGCCCCAGCGTCTCCCTGACGATCTCGTAGCTGCGCATCGGCTCCGGGTCGGAAGCGTCGAGCACCAGCATCAGCAGGTCCGCCGTCGTAACCTCCTCCAGCGTGGCTCGGAAGGCCGCGATCAGCTCCGGCGGCAGATGCCGGATGAAACCGACCGTGTCCGAGAGCATAAAAGCCGCCTCGGGCCGGCCCGGCAAATTCGATACGTCCACCCTCCGCGTCACCGTGTCGAGCGTGGCGAAGAGCTTGTCCTCGCCGACGATGCCGGCGTCGCGGGAGAGCGCGCAGAGCAGCGTCGACTTGCCGCCGTTGGTGTAGCCGACGAGCGAGACCACGGGCAACCCGCCGCGCGCACGCCGGTAACGGTGTTCACTCCGGCGGCGGGTCACGTCCTTGAGGCTGCGCTCGATGAACTTGATCCGTCGCTCCAACTTGCGCCGGTGGCGCTCGAACTCCGTCTCCCCCGGTCCGCGCGTACCGATCCCGCCGCCGAGGCGCGACATCTGATGCCCGAGCCCCTTCAGCGAAGGGATCTCGTAACGAAGCTGCGCCAGCTCCACCTGAAGCTTGGCCTCTGCGGTCACGGCGCGTTGTTCGAAAATCATCATTATTGTATAGGCACGATCCCAGATGTCCAGTGCGGTCATTTTTTTGAGGTTGCTGCGCTGTGTGGGCGTGAGCGCTCCGTCGATCACCAGCAGGTTGGCGCCGATCTGAGCGGCGAACTCTTTGATCTCGGCGGCCTTGCCCCTGCCGATGTAGACGCCGGGATCGGGGAACCGCCGCCGCTGTACCGCACGGGCCAGCGTCTCGACGCCAAGGTTCTCCAGCAGCAGGACCAGCTCGTCGAGCGAAGTTTCAGTCTCGTTGGCGTCGATTTCGTCATTGCGTCCGTCGTCCACGGAGGCGACGATGGCCCTGAGCGGGGTTTTTTCCAGGTCGATCATGCGCCCGTCGCCCCCCTCTCCAGCGAACGAAGCACGCCCTCCAGATCATGCATCATCGCCGCACGCTTCTCACGGTCGTTCGCGCAGTCGTACGAATCCGGGTACAGTGGGGCTGCGAACGTCACCGAGAGTTTGGCGGGACGCGGCAGAATTTTGCCCGGCGGGCAGGTGGCGTGCGAACCGGCGATATAGACCGGCAGGATCGGGACGCCCGCCCTGATCGCCAGCAGTGCGGCCCCGCCCTCCAGTGGCTGAAGCCGCCCGTTCGGCGTGCGCGAGCCCTCGGGAAAGAGCAGGATCGACTCGCCTCCGCTTAACAGACGAAGCATCATCTTCATCACGGCCCCCGCGCTCTGGCTGTCCTCGCGCTTCACGGGGATCGCGCCCAGGGTGTCAATCAGAAAACCCAGCAGCGGGTTGCGAAAGAGCGACTCCTTGGCGAGGTAGCGCAGCCGCCTGGGGAAGGTTCCGCCGATCAACGGGGGGTCGATATTGCTCGCGTGGTTGGAGGCCACGATGACGGTCCCCTCGGGGATGTTCTCGCACCCGCGCACGGAGAGCCGGTTGTATATCGTATGAAAGACGAAGGAGGAATTTTTGACGAGAAAGTAGAGCAGCTTGTGGAATATCATCAATTATTTTATCGACCGAGACTACAGTTTTGCTGCATATTCCAATATCTTGTCCACGACCTGGCCGAACGTGAAATCGGTGGTATCGAAGATGATGGCGTTCGGCGCCGGTTTCAGCGGAGCGACGTCCCGCGTGGAGTCGATCTTGTCGCGCCTGACCACGGCCGCCAGAATCTCCTCGTAGTCGGCGGCCTCCCCCTTGGCGATGCGCTCGTCGTACCGGCGCTTCGCGCGCGCGGCCGGCGAGGCCGTGAGGAAGATCTTGAGGTCCGCATCCGGAAAGACGACAGTGCCCATATCGCGCCCCTCGGCCACCAGGCCGTCCCGCGCCTGGCTGCGCTGGATATCCAGCAGGGAATCGCGGACGACGGGGATCGCGGAGTAGGGGGACACCTCCCGGTC
>DAIRUD010000353.1:0-2627 GCA_036803565.1 Synergistaceae bacterium
GATCCTTGCGGAAGCGGTCCTTGTCCAGCCGGTCGCCGGTGGAGGAGTCCCAGAAACGGCAGGTGTCGGGGCTGATCTCGTCGGAGAGCAGCAGTTTGCCGGAGGCGTCCTTGCCGAACTCCAGCTTGAAGTCGACCAGCACGATGCCCAGCGGCGCGAAGAGCTGCTGCAGCAGCTCGTTTACCCGCAGGGTGATGCGCTTGATCTCGGCCAGGTCGGCCTCCGTCGCCCAGCCGAAGAGCAGGGCGTGGTCCTCGGTGACGATGGGGTCGCCGAGCGCGTCGTCCTTGTAGTAGAACTCCAGGAGCGGGCGGGGGAGCTTCTTGCCCTCCTCGACGCCCAGCCGCTTGACGATGGAGCCGGTGGTGATGTTGCGCACCACGACCTCCAACGGCAGGATCGTCACCCTGACCGCGGCCTGCCGCAGGTCGTCCAGCCGCTGGACGAAGTGCAGCGGGATGTCCTTGTCGGCGAGGTAGGCGAAGATCTCCGAGCTGATCAGATTGTTCAGCCGCCCCTTGCCGGACATCTCGGCGCGCTTTTCGCCGTTGAAGGCGGTGAAACTGTCCTTGTACTCGATGATCGTCCGGTTCGGGTCGTCCGTGGCGTAGAGCTTCTTCGCCTTGCCCTCGTACATCATCTCTTGCTGCCGCAGTGCGCTTGCGTCGCCCATCATAGATCGCCCCCGTGGGTGTGGAATATATTGACTAATATACAGTTGAAGGAAGAAATGTCAATAAAACGAGCCGCTCCGTTTCCCCGTGACGAACGTATTGTATCCCCGAGGGGCGGGGGGATCAAGGCGGGTTTGCGTTGCGGGCGCGGCGTTTTCGGTGCGTCGCCCGCCGCTGTTCGCGGTGGATCGATCTATCGCCGTCGGCAGGCTCAATTCGTCCCTTCCAGCTGCCGGTCCACCGGTACCGTGTAGGTGCCGTCGCCGATCCTGAGGATCCGCCACCGCATTGGCACCGTTTCGTACCGACCCGCTGCGGCATAGTCGCGCAGCGTCTTTCCGTTATCGTGCCGGGGGGTATGCCAGCGCGTCGGCCGGAGAAGGAAGGGAGCGTATGCGGCTTTGCGGTCGATGACCATGAAGGAGTCTTCGATATCGCATAACACCTCGTCCACGCCGTCATCGTCGAGATCGCAGAGCATGAGAAAGCGATCCTCGAAATCGGAGGCAGGGAGGTAATGGTGCGCGTAGTATTCACCGATCTGGGCGGCGATCGACTCTCGCTCCTCTGGGGAGAGATCGCCGCCGTATACCTGCATCGTGAGGATTTGCCGCTGCAATCGTGCGACGCGCTGTTTCTTTTCAGTCTCCCAATCCTGTGCTTCCTGCTGTCTCCGCACGTGATAGCTCATGACCTCCTCGAGCGACGCCGAGGCATTTTCCTTCAGCCGTTCGAAAAATGCTTCGCCGCGCAGGTCGGCATTGTCAACGGCGCGCAGTTTGCCTGCGAGCGCACCGTCCCCGGAGACGACTCCCTCGACGGTCCGCAAGCCGTATATGCCGAGATTGCGTGCGACGTATCTCCAGTCGAATTCGTTCAGGGCTCGAACCGGGTCCGTTTGTCCGAGCGCTTGCAGTCGGCTGGTCTGGGCGCCCAGCACGAACCGGCGAACGTCCGCGAGCGGCGAGACGATCAGGAGCAGCAGGCAGCCGACGAGGGGGAACGCGATGCGGTTGATGCGGCCATAGGCGAGCGGCCATCGTCTCCAGTTTCTGACGAGGGCGACGCTCCAACCGAGCGTCCAGAGCGTGAGCATCGATGCGATCGCCATGCTCAGGGCGCGGTCGACGGTCCAGTTGTACTGCCCGACCCGCAGGCCGACGGCATAGATGACGACCGCGCCGTAAAGCGGGAGCAGCACGACGGCGGATTTGATCAAGCGGTTGAGCGGTTTCGCAAAGGGTTCGCGCATCGCGCCGGATTGCTCGAAACCGCCGCGCCACGCCGCGAAGATCAGCAGGCCGGTCGCGCCGTACATGGCCAACACCAGGCCGCTGTCGATGCCCCTGCTCCACAGCTCTTCGATGCCGCCGAAGAGGATCGACGCGTAGAATGCCAGGGAGATCAGCAGCAGCATCGGCAACAGGGCCGAGAAGATGGGCAGGATATATCGGCTGAGGGTACGCATAAGGCGGTCCTGTCGATTTGCCCAGTAGGCCGCCGATGCGGCCACCGCCGTATTGGATGCAAAGAGGAAGCAACCGCTGCGGGCGATCCGCAGAGGCAGGTGGAAGCCGACTTTTGCCAGCAGTTCGACGCCGAGGTTCAGCGAGATATAGAAGAGCAACGTCGTCACCAGGCAGATGCACGCCAGAAAGAAAAAACGCGCGTACCAATCGAAGAAGCACGGCCACCGGGGGTAGGCGATCCCATCGTCAATCCAGGACAGAAGAGGCGGCAACAGCGCAACGAAACCGATTGCCGCAAGGGGGAAAAACAGGTTCTGCGCGGAGGAATAAGCGACGTAAGGGTTGCGGGTGAGAAACCAGCCCCCATCGATCGCCAGTAGAGCGGCGCTCCAAAGAACCAGGCCCGCGGCCAACCGTGTTGCGCGAGGCCCGCGCGACAGATAGACGGGCAATGGCAGCAGCAGTATGAGGAGCAATCCGAAAC
>DAIRUD010000354.1:0-2620 GCA_036803565.1 Synergistaceae bacterium
CGCAGACAAACCGCCCCGGCGAGGAAAAGGATCGCCCCCGCAGCGCCGATGCCCGCGTCGCAGCTGGTGCCGGTCTTCGTGTCGTCGGGTCCGGCAAAGACCGCGAACGACTGAGTGTAGAGCGTCCCGCCCTGCGTGTAGTACACGTTGAAAACGTGATCGCCGCGCGTGAAGGGGAACATGACGGCGTAGTAGGCCATGACATCCTCCGGGATGACAACCTGTCCGCGCTCTCCACGGATGGGGGAAAACTCAAAAAGAAGGTCCTCTCCCGCTTCTCCACTGTCAATATAACGCTCAATCCCAATATTATTGAAATCGCGCTTTCTGACAAAACCTTCCTCAACCGCCGTACCAGGCTTGCGGACGGTTCCACTCAGGTTGGAAACGGCGCGTTTGAAAGGAAATTTCACCATGTTCTGCACTTCCATAGACATATACGGAGCTTCCTCGCCGATGTTGTTGGTGATGATGAACCCCTCGTCAAGGACTGTTCCCACCGTTGCCGTCTGAAGATCCAGGGAGAATGTGCAACTCACGTAGTGCGTGTCCCCACTTGAGTCGATATAACGTCCCGTAAGCAGGAAGGAACCGCTGGCAGCCGCCGTCGCCCGCCCCCTGACGTAAATATAATTGTTCTCATCGTCCATCGTGACCGTCAAGCCGTTCCAGGTATGCGCATAGGTACCGTCCGGGAGTTGCAGCATGAACGTATCGGAAATATTGTGCGGTTCATAGTCAACATTTTCCGGAACCACTGAATACGGGAGCGTGAGATCGAGCAGCGGGCCGACCGGCAGCACAAGCTCCTCGCTCGGCTGCACAACCAGGCTCACATCGTTGCCGGAGATCGAACCGATGAAGACCGTAAGTGCATAATCCTCAATCGTGCCGTCCGGGGACTGCGCAGATATGATGTAGATAGCTTCGCCTCCGGTCACAGCGCCACGCCATTCGAAAACGACTGTCCTATTTCGCGGGATTGCGAGCGTGGTAAGCCCAGAAATCGCTGTGCTGCCGGGGTCGAGAGTAATATCCAGATCGTCGTTGATCGTAGGATAGACCTCCGCTCCGCTGTTCGCGTCGTAGAATTTAACATAGTACGTACGGGTCTCTTCGCGACCCGCGGTAAACGCGATTTTGTTGTTTGCGACCTGATTACCGTCGGCGTCTTCTAGCTTCATCACGTAGTCCGTCGTCGGAGCCGGTTTCACAACCTCCAGCCGGATCGTCTCCAAGATCTCGTTTTGCGCGGTGTTGCCGGAGATCCTCGCCCGAATTACCAGGGAAGTCAACGCGACCTCCGTCGTCGCGGCGGCGGGAAGCTCGATGGTAATCGTCTCCTGCATCGGGTCCGCCGCGATGGTCAAGTCGCCGAGCGTGGTAACGACAGCGCCGCTTTGATCCACGACCTCCAGGTTCGTGATCGTGCCGCCGAGCGCCTTCGCGTCGATCGTGACGGTCTTGGCCTCGCCGAGGGTAAACGACAATGGGTCAGGCAGCGCGTTACCGCCCACGGTCAGGTCGAGGTACGGATCGACGATCTCCACTTTAAACGCCGTCGTAAAATTCGGGATCGAACCGATAACCGTTTGTGTGCCAACAACTGACACGTCGCTCGATGATACCTTGGCATCCGTCCCGTTGTAGTTGATATGAATATCCGCCGAAATATAACCCTCCGGGGGTGCCGGGAACAACGATGTGGTTATCCCCGCACCGAGGAGCGCCGCACTCGGCGCTACAGTAACTCCGCCGAGAATCTTGTTCAGCAAATTCCCATCGATCACTTCGAGCGTAACGTCCGCACTGCTCGCATGGCCGCGGTAAAAACTCACCACATCGGTGGCGGCAAGGTCTTTTCCGTCCCGCGTGAATTTCACATCCGTCGCCGCCCAGATCGCTGGCACTGCCGCGAGGAAAACCAGAATCGCCGTGATCGCCAGCGCCAACCGGCCGATCGCATGTCCCTTCATCTTTCTCATCGAAAATCGCAACCTCCTCATTCATTTCAGTAAGACGTGTCCGGCGGAGCGTTATCTTGTTCTTGCCTCATCGTCCCCTTCCATATATATGCATGCCCCGCGCAAAAGCGTGCGAGGGTGTTATTGCCCGTTTCCGAATGACGTAAGGAATTATACCCACAAGGCGAGGAATTGTACAAGAAATTCGTAAAAAATCCTCCGCCGCAGCCGATAAAATGCGTCCAGATACCCAATTTACGCGACGAGAATACGGCGGACATCCGTCATATCCTTCGAGAAATTTGGCGCCAATCGCCTCAATTGAAAAGCATTTTAAAAGCGTTCTTTATCCCAATAACACATTATTTTTCCGGAGATAATGGGGACATCAGTAAAAAAATCATCGCAAAGAGAGGGCATGGGTGGGAGGGCATTGCAATTTTCAATTGCGAGCGATATAGTTTTCGAGGATACGATTCGCGCAAATCAACATCGAAATGCCATATTGAAATAAGAGGAGCCCGAGGGAGCAAGCTCTCTTGGAGGAGTGTTTGGTCAGAGGGCGGAACCCCGCGAGGATAAATCCGCTTGAGTTGAGAGATTTCCAAACAGGCAAAGACCGTGCGGCGTTCGGGAAGCCGGTGAGAAACCGGCGC
>DAIRUD010000355.1:0-2616 GCA_036803565.1 Synergistaceae bacterium
GAGAAGACGCCGGTGGAGTCGTTGAGCTGCGCCTGGATCATGGCGGGCCACGTTCCCATGATGTTCGACATCGTCCCCAGACAGAGCGAGAGCATGAGCATCTTCATCCCGACGTTCACGAGCGCCTTGATATACCCCATGAAATAGTCGCGGAAGTAGCCGATGACGAAGAAACTGGCCGTGAAGAGCCCGCCAATGAGGATGAAGATCGCCTCGATTTCCACCACCAGTACAGTTGCCGCGATGAGGAAAAAGAGGCAGTTGATGAGGAAGATCAGGAAGGTCATGCAGATGATGAGCCCGATATCCCGCCAGCCCAGTCCCGCCGTGAACTCAACCAGTGGGTTTACGACCTTCTGGAAGAGGTCCATCAGCGAGGAAAAATCGATGCTCTGCCCGCTGATCCTGCTCCCGATCATCTTGATCGACTTCGTGATGAACGCCAGCCGCAGCGGTGCATTCAGCAGCCAGACCAATAACCCGACGACGAATGCGAACCGCACGAAGAGCGCCACGATTCCATCGAGCGACAGGTTCCCGGCGAGAACCAAATCTTTGATCCCGATGCCAAACCCGATGATCGCCGTCATCGCCAGAATGTGTAGGGCAATGGCCCCCGCTTTATCGAGCCAACCGTCCATCGACTGCTCGATGGTGATGAAAAGTTCGGTCATGGCGACGGTCGCCACCTGTGCCGCATCCGCGCTGGTAGCTGAGAAAAACAGGACGGTGAGCCCGGATAGTACCAATCCGGTAATGATCCGAGTCTTCATCACAGGTCACCGCCCAACCGGTCGATGAGGCTGCCGTTGGGGATGTTGACCGACTCCTCCGCAGGGGGCTGAAAAAATCCCTCCAAACGTTTCTTGCTCAAATCCTCCCGCGCACGCTCCGCCTCGAGCGCCGCGCCGGTCTGCTGCGCCTGGAGCATCTGGAGCTGGCGCAACCGCAGGGCCTCCTCGTTCATGTAGCCGAGAAGCTGGTTCGTGGCCTGAATCAGTTCGTTTCGCCCTTTCGCCGTATTTGCCTTTTTCTGGATTTCCTCAAGTGCATGCACGTCGTCCTGTTCCATCTGCTCCCAGGAGACGTTGATCGCCTCCAGCGTCGTCCGCACCGTCTCCATCTGGGAATCGACGATGTTACGGTACTCCTCGGTAAAGTCCTTCACCTCCGCGAAGTCGGACATATCGGAGTAGGATTTCCAGCGGCGCTTCAGCTCCTCGTCGAAGTTGGAGAGCGTGTAGGCGATGCCGCGCGTGTTGTTCAGGACGCCTTTGACACGACTGTAGATCTGGCGCACGTCGCCGAAGAGCTGGTCCGGGATCGTCAGCGTGTTGTAAATCATGTCCTGGATCATCTGGATCTGGTTGCTGATCTGCTCCGCCAACTGACCAACCTGCGTTGCGAGTTCCGCGTTGTTCATCATCTGCGTGCTCTCCAGCGCCCCGCCACCCAGACCGCCGCCACCGGCGAAAGCGCTGCTGGAAAGGAACAGCACGATCAGGCAACTTTCAAGTACTTCTTTGATGTGTCTCATCACTGCCACCTCCTTGTGAAGTTGATTGAGCGTATTCGCAATATCCTCGCTCCCACAGTTCGCCCCAATCCGGCAGGCCTCGCGCAGCGAGCCATTCTTTCGGCCACTCGGCACCGTGCTGCTCCCGAAGTGCATGAATGTTCTTCAGATCGTCCTTGTTGGCCGCACCAAGAAAGGACATGGCGACTGGCCCCAGGCCGAGATCGAAAAGCCTGTAATTTCGGCTGTTGGGGGCGGCGTAGTAGTAGTGTTTTTTCATGATCGCCGAGGCGATGAGCTTCACCTGCTGACGGTTCAGAGCGAGATACCCCATGTACAGCTCCTTCAAATCCTCGTTCAAGGCACCGGGGTTGGGGAGCAAAATGCGCGTGAAGCAGGATTCGAGGATTGTTTGGCGGATCGGCGAGTTGACGATGTCCGTGAGATTCTGCGTCGCGAGGACCACGGCGCAGTTCTTTTTGCGCAGGGTCAGCAGCCACTCCCGGATTTTGCTTTGGAACATCTCGTGCGAAAGCGCCATCCAGGCCTCGTCGATGATGATGAGCGACGGTGGGTTGTGCTTGCCCTCGGCGACCGTATCCAGGCGCTTTTCAATCTCCCGGAACAGGAACAGAAAAATCGGCAGGACGAGTTTTTTGTCCATCTGGAAGACGTGATCCAGCTCGAAGACGGTGAAATTGCGGTATTGGACATCGTTGGATTCACCGTCGAGCAACTGGCCACCTGGGCTGTCGCCGGTGTAGTAATCCAGGTACCGTCTCAGCTTTACGCCCTGCACGGTATGGGTGAAGTTCGTCAGCGTCCTGGTCTGGGGCTCGTTCGGCGATGTCGTCTTCGCCATTGTGTCGAGTGCCTCGCTCAGCAGCTCCCGCTCCGCAGGAGAGGGTGGACTGCCTTTAGAGAGAACGATTGCTGCTTCAAGCCACTCCTGCGCGGCGAGCCGGTCCCCTGGTGTGTCGATCTGCGCCAGCGGACAGAAACGCATGACCGCTTCGTCCGCCCCGATGTCGTAGTGCGCGGCGTTGACGCAGGAGGCCGCGAGCGGGAACATGGAATATCCCTTGTCGAAGCAGAAGATT
>DAIRUD010000356.1:0-2601 GCA_036803565.1 Synergistaceae bacterium
GCTCCACGTCACCTCCGGGAGCGGGGCGGGAAGTTCGTCGGCGGAGCGCGGTGCTGCGTCGTCCGCGTCGCCAGCGGCACTCCACGTGAGCCAGACGTCGCGCGTCTCGTTCTCCGTCGGCGTCAGCGGCAGGTTGTTGATGTAGAAGGCTTTCACAGTCTTTGCTTCCGGCGACGTGACCGAGACGAGAACGTCACGAGAGAGCGGCGAATCCAGCGTGTCGACCGTCGCCGTGACCGTCAGTTTCACGACGCCGGACACGCCCGGTTTGGCCGTCAACGACAGACCGTCCGCCGTCGGCGTGTAGGAGGAAAAATACGTCTGCCAGTCCCCGCCTGGGGCGAACGTCACGCCCTCGGCCGAGCGGATATCCGCGTGCGGCAGAATGGAGAATTTTATCTCACCGGTGGTGTTTATGAGATACAGGGGAGCCCGCGCGACAATACCAGTGGGAGATATGGTGTCGTATTTCAGTGTCGGCAGGAAACCGTTCACGATATTCCATTTCGAGGCGTCCCAGCCGGTATAGGTCGATGGCGCCCGCATCTCGGTTTCGCTTCTGCCTGGGTTGCCGCTCTGAGGGTCCCCAATCGCCTTGAGCGTCGTCTCTCCTTGATGCAAAGAATCACTCAAAGAAGAAGCTAGTGAGGCATCCCCCTCCCCGATAATCCCGCCCGCAGGCCCCCCTGCCATTATGGAGGCTGACGAATAGAGTTGAGACAATGTACCGAAACCGGTGCTCGAGTCCATGCCACCTACAATCCCACCAGCCGCAAGAAAACCGCTATAGGAAATCGAGTGCACCATATCACCACGATTGTAACTATATGACAACGCACTGCCAGAGGCAAGTGCAGGCGCCCTCCCGAACAACC
Organism: Synergistaceae bacterium; assembly: GCA_036803565.1. Classification (GTDB taxonomy): domain Bacteria; phylum Synergistota; class Synergistia; order Synergistales; family Synergistaceae; genus DAIRUD01. Next base: position 876 of record DAIRUD010000356.1, read on the forward strand.
CGCCCTTGTAGGAATTGCCCGGTGCACCGCCGGTGCTTACAGACGACGATATCCGCACAGGTGCGTCGTTATATACGTTGCTGATGTTCGCCGAGACCTGACCGACCAACACCCCGTTGCGTAAACTTGCATTCGACAACGATCCGACAATCCCGCCCAGCACAGACGAGAGAGAACCGCCCGAAGGGAGCGTCATCGAGCCGTCCGCTTCAAAGGTGACCTCACCGGTGTTGCCAGAATTGGACAGCATGACGTCGATCGTGCCGAAGTCGTCAGCGAAACCAATCGCGCCTGCGACACCGCCAAGTCCGAGAATGGGCGCGGAGCCGGCAATCGAAGAAAAGTCCGCCGTAGCCGTTCCCATCGTGGAGACCGCACCACTGTTCATGACGGAAGCAATCGACAATTTCGCCGTGCCGCTGCCAAGATTTTTATTAATCACGCCGACGATACCGCCGACGCCGGTGAGCAAGTCGACTTCGATCCCTTGGAGGCCGCTCACATCATTTATGATAGATGCCTCGTTAACGCACGATGAGATCGAAAGCTGTTGACCATCGCCAAATGCAGTGCTCCCCAATATGCCACCGACTGCCCAGCCGGCCCCAGAGACGGTACCGTACACGGCGCAGTCCGCTATCTCTGCAAGCGCATATACACACCCGGCGATACCGCCTACCCATTTGCTCCTGCTTGCCTCGCCCATTCCGATATCGGCGCTGACGACGCAACCTTCGATAACCCCGCCGTTCCCGGATATATTGCCGACGATACCGCCTGTGTAGGGTGCCTCTGTCATCGCCGAAGCGCCGATTGTGCCGCCGAAAAAGGTACATCCGACGATCTGCGCAACCTGCGCATAACCGACGATGCCGCCCAACCCACTGCCATTTCCGCCTGTGACCGTCGAACCTTCGAGCACATGGCAGTTTCTGACAGCGGCTCCGTTGATCCGCCCGAGAACGCCTCCCGTAGTGGCGTTGGATATGATTTTGCCTTGAACAGTACAATCGGAGACATCCGTTTCGGTCAAGCCGATCAACATTCCGCCGATACCGCCGCCTTCCACGCTCGCGTTCCTCAGGTGCACGCCGGAGACAGGGGCATTCGTCCGGCCGATCAGACCGGCGTAATCGCTGGCGGGGTTCGACAGGCTATTCGATGTGACCTTCATGTTCGAAATCGTATGCCCATTTCCCACGACCGAACCCTTTAAATAAGCGTTCCCGGAAGAAGCACTACCGATCGGCGTCCACTCGTTCGCCCCGAGGTCGAGGTCCGCTTCGATGGAGATGGTTTTACCCGCGAAATCGTTCGTCCCCGTATTCACCTGTGTGGCAATCCACGCGAGTTGTTCCGGTTTCGTGACGACGTATGTGTTGTTTACCTCCGTCACCGCTTCCAGCGTCCACGCGCCGCGCGCGGACACACTGCGCAAGGTCTTCGGCGGCGCGGTGAGCAGGCCCTCCGGCCCGCAGTCCGCCGCTGTCAGGACGTCATACACCCTCGATACGCCGAAGATACACAGGGCTATAATCAGGATGGCCGAGAAAATTTTTCGGCCTGTGAATTTGCCTTTCCGACTCTTCATATTGAAACCCACCTCCACGATCACGATACGCGGATTATACAATAAAAAACAGGCCTCGACGCATTGTGCGGATGCGAACGAAACCTGTCTTTACTGCCCTGTCGGGAGCGAATTTTTTATTTTCCGGATCTCGAT
>DAIRUD010000357.1:0-2576 GCA_036803565.1 Synergistaceae bacterium
GCCGGAGCGGCACGGAGGCCGCCCGCCTCGCAACGACTTGGGAGGCCCCGGGCGCTTCGCGCTGATCGCGCACCAGGCGGGAGCGGGAGAGCGGCGATGCAGCCCGTTCTGAAGTATCGCGGCGGCAAATCGAAGGAAATCCCACGCTTCGCACGGCATATCCCGGACGACTTCGACCGGTACATCGAACCCTTCTTCGGCGGCGGCGCGGTCTTTTTCCATATCGAGCCCGCCCGGGCGCTCCTCAACGACGCGAACGCCAGGCTGATGCGCTTCTACCGCGACCTCAGGGACGCCTATCCCCGAATGCGCGGGGAACTGGACGCCCTGCAGCGACAGTACGATGAGAACCGGGCCGCCTACCGGCTGTCGAAACGGCAAACCCCGGACGTCCGGGTCCCCGACGCCAACGAAGCGCTGTACTACGCGCTGCGCGAACGTTTCAACCATCCCGACGGAACGCACCTGGAGGGAACGCTCTACTACTTCATCAACAAAACCGCCTATTCGGGCATGATCCGCTACAACGCCGACGGCGCATTCAACGTCCCGTTCGGCCGCTATCCGAGGATGAACGCGGGGCGCGTGACGGAGGCGCACAGCCGCTTGCTCCGCAGGGCGGAACTCCACAACGGGGACTACGAAGGCATTTTCTCGATGGCGCGGGCGAACGACTTCGCTTTTCTCGACCCGCCCTACGACTGCCCGTTCAACGACTACGGCAATACCCGAGGGGCAAACGGCTTCGACGAGGCCCAACAGCACAGGCTGGCGGAGAATTTCCGGAAACTCCCCTGCCGGGCGCTGATGATCGTCGGCAAAACGCCGTTGACGGAGGCTCTGTACCGGGATTTCGTCGTCGACGCGTACCACAAGAGCTACGCCGTCAACATCCGCAACCGCTTCCACAGCGAACGGACACACCTGGTCGTAAGGAATTATTGATATCACCGATCCCGAGCCGGTATCTCGTATGTTAAATCCGAGATACCGGCCCGGAAGATCAGGGATGATCTATTGTTCGAACCGCTTTATCGCTGACCGTAAACATCCATATGCCGCATACGGACTTCAAAAATCGAACCCTCTCGTCGACAGCCCTGTTTTTCATAGTACGGGTCGACATCGCTCATGACATAAACAGTGTCGTTGGGATAATCCATGCATACCCGCGTCATCAATAAGCGCCCGAAGTGTTTCCCCCTGTGTGTTTTATCTACCAGCAAATCGCAGATATACACACCGAAACCGTCATCATCGCGGCAACGGCAGAAACCGCATAAGACATCGTCCTCGTAGAGGACGTAGACAATGGAGTTGGCCAATGCGGTTTTGTACCGTTCTCTGCGTTTGTCGTAGTACTCGCCCCATTCCCTGCCTTCTCGCTCCATCAGGCCGAATAGGCGCGCTTCGTCGTCGGCATCGTATGATTTGATCATCACGGCGCTCGCCCTCCCGATCATTTCGTCTATCCTGTATCCGCCCACAGCCACTCCAGTGGCCCCACGCCCGACTTTTCGGACACCCGCGGGATGGCGTCGCGTTTCTTCATTTTTCATCCCCTCGGCCCCTTTATAACAGGCCGCCGTTCGCAGGTCGGCGTTTTCGGCGGACGCGTTCGCATCGCCCCGAAACGACTGCAACTAGGTATCACCTTGCTTCGCAGACCTTTTCGCCTCTTGCGGAAGCCGAAAATTTCGTATACATTATACGTAGCAAGTCCAACAAAACAACCAGCGTTACCTCCGAGCTTCATCGACCTAAAAGATCGACTTGTTCGGTCTCATGGCGTGAAGCCAGGGTTCTTCCAGAAATGGGAGGGCCTCCCGCGTTCGGAAAGGGGGCAGGCGTCGGGCGGTCGCGTCCGCGTCTTTCGGCAGCGCTTCCCCTTTCCATTGCTATCGTACCCTGCGGCGCAGGGTCAAAATCGGAAAGGGGTGTTTCCAAGTATGGCTGAGGAGAAGAAAAAACAGTATCACGTGAAACGGATCTATATCAACGGGATCCCCAAGCGCATCGTCGCCGACCCCGACGCGACGCTGCTCACCGTCATCCGCGAACAGCAGAAGATGACGGGGACGAAGCGCGGCTGTAACTGCGGCCAGTGCGGCGTCTGCAACGTCATCCTCAACGGCAAGGTCGTCCGCGCCTGCGTCACGCGTTGGAAGAACGTCGCCGAGGAGTCCGACCTCTTCACGGTGGAGGGCGTCGGCACGCCCGACAAGCCGCACGCGATCCAGCTCGCGCTCATCGTCAACGGCGCGATTCAGTGCGGATTCTGTACCCCCGGCTTCGTCATGGTGGCGAAGGACCTGCTCGACAAGAACCCCAATCCCACCCGCGAGGAAGTTCGCGAGGCCTTCCAGAAAAACTTCATGACCTGCCGCTGCACGGGCTACATCCAGGTCACCGACGCCGTCATGGAGGCGGCCGAGGTCCTGCGCGGCGAGAAGAGTCTGGAGGATCTGGCGCGCCGCATGGAGCCCGGCACGCAGGTCTGGAACACCAAATATCCGCGTCCGAGCGCCATCTACAAGGCGACCGGCACCTTCGACTACGGCGACGACGACTACCTC
>DAIRUD010000358.1:0-2576 GCA_036803565.1 Synergistaceae bacterium
CGCCTAGATGGGCGCGCCGTTCGTCGTTCCGGCGTCCGTGGACAAACGTATCCGCCGACGATATACTTGCTTTCACCCGCAGCCGCATGGCGGAGAGTACGAAACGGGGTGAGAACGAAATGAAATCGAGATTTCTTCATTGCAATATCAACGTACTGGATTTGGAGAAGAGCCTCGCCTTCTACGAGCGGGCACTCGGCCTGAAAGAATCGAAGCGCAAGGAGGGAAAGGGGTTCACGCTCGTGTACCTGTCGGACGGAACGATCGACAACTTTCTCGAACTGACCTGCCTGCATGACCGCAAGGAACCCTACGACCTCGGCGACAACGAGTCGCACATCGCCTTCGAGGTCGCCGATTACGACGCGGCGCACAAATTGCACGAGGAGATGGGCTGCATCTGCTTCGAGAACCTGGAGATGGGACTCTATTTCATCGAGGATCCGGACGGCTACTGGCTGGAGGTGCTTCCGCCCAAGGGAGTGAAATAGGGCGCGGTTCCGAATGTCGTTGCGTGAAGGTGGCGGCAGGGGCTTCCGTCTTCTCGACGGCCGGGTCCCGCCGCTATTTTTTGACGCCGATGAGGTTTTGCAGGCGATAGGAGGCGAAGAGGTCCATTTCCGCATAGGGGATGTAGATCGTGAACCCCCAGACGTCGCCGGGCTCCATGCGCTCCATGGCCGTGTCCGTCACGGCGTTGAAGGGGGCGCCCGCGTTGTCGCAGAGGTCGAAGACGATCCGGGCGGCGTCGAAGGCCTCGTGCGAGCGATTGGCCACGGTTCCCGCGATGAACAGCCCGTTTTCGTCCTCCTCCAGCCGGTGCTCTTCGAGGACGAGGCCGATGACCGCGGCGGGGGCGTCGGCCGGAGGTTCCGCGGATGTACCGGCGGCGGGAGCGCTCGGTTCGGCGGGTGTGAAAAGGATCTCCCCGGCGGAGAGCGCGATGTCGCCGCTTGCGCGCGCGTCCTCGGAAAGCGGCACACCCGCGTCCAGCACCGTTGTGGAGGTTGCGGACAAGGGTGCTTCTTCGCGGGCGAACCGGGCGGCCTCCATCGCCGCGTAGCGGGCCTCCGTCATGCCGCGGCAGGTCAGGAAGCCCAGCAGAAAGCCCGCGCCGAAGAAGAGCCCCAACAGGACGAACCCGCCTCCCGAGGTTGTTTTTCCCCCCGCCTCAGTTGGCAACGGTTCTTCCGGCACGTCCCAGCACTTTCATATTCGTCGCGCGCTTCATCTTGGCGTGCGCCGGAAGGTCCAACGCGTAGGCCGCGCGCGTGCGTTGCTGCGCGAAACCGTCGATGGAAAACCCCGTCAGATAGCCGCCTTTGTCGTCGTGGAAGGAAAAGTTGGCCTGGAAATTCACGCCGACCGTCTCCGGGTTGTAGACCGTCAGGGTGACCCGGCCCTTTTCGGAGACGTGCAGGTTTTCGTATTGCAGCTTGGTGCCGGGAATGGGTCCGGAGGGACGATAGGGGAGGAAGATGTTTCGCGCCTGCGCCATATCCGAAAAAAACAGGGCGCACAGGATAATCGCCAATAACCAGCGGACGAAAGCGTTCGACCTTCGTGTGTCCGATTTCGGAAAACGCAAATGGATCACCTCCTCCGGCATTATACCCTCGTGCCCGGTCTCCGTGCAATTGTACGTACGAGCAGATCGACCAAACACGCTGTGGAGGTCGTCATGTCGCCGGGCTACGGGTGGCGTATCTCCGCAGCAGGTAGGTAAGCGCGTGTTTTTCCTCCCGCGTCACGGCAAAGAGCTTTCTCGACCGACCGTACCGAATGAGTTCGCAACCGTCTATCGCAGGGTAGAAATCGATGCGTTCGCCGTCGTGCACGAACGAAACGCACACGCCGCCGAACGGACAGATGGGCGTGTCGAAGCGCGCATCGTAAGAGCGGCCGAAGAGTCGCATCAAAAATTCCACGTCGTCGGGGCTCTCGACAAGCAGCCGGCGCACGCCGCGCCGCGGGGGGATTTCTTCGGATACGATGTAGATCCGGCTGGCGGTGTGCGGAATTCGCGTCACCGTCGGGTGGGACAGGTCGAATAGCAGCCAGGCGAAGTACGCGACCAACACCGATATGCCGAGGGCGGAGAGACGGAAAATCCACGCGATGGGGCTGTTTTTCTTCATACGAGCGGGTTCCTCCGAAAACGATATGCCGCGCGAATGTTTGACGGACCTGAACCGACACGCGATACGGCGATCATACCATCAAAATGACCGCGGTGCGGGAAAGCGTCTCGCCTTTCCCCGCCCGTGCCGTCCGTAATGGCATCGTTGTTTACGCTCTCCGGCCGAAGTCGCGCCGAAACGTGCTTTTCGATCGCTTGTAAAATTTTCGCGAGTATGTTATAAAGTGCCGCACGAAATGTCGTCGCGGCGATGGACGACGAGATGGGGGCGGTGACAGATATGTTTTTTCCTGCCGATGCGAAGATGGGCGAAATGAAATGTAGCCTTTGGTGGCGGCGCTGACGCCGCCCGCAGACCTCCTTTTACCGTAACGCCAGGGGCTCTGAGGGTACTGTGAAATAACCTCGGAGCCTCTTTCTTTTTAAACGTACGATA
>DAIRUD010000359.1:0-2562 GCA_036803565.1 Synergistaceae bacterium
GCACCTACGGCGCGTTCGGCACCTTCGCCACCGGCATCGGCCGCAGCGAGATGGCGGCGGCCTGGGCCACGGGACAGATCTGGTTCAAGGTCCCGGAGAGCATGAAGATCAACGTCACCGGCAAGTTCAAGAAGGGCGTGTCGGCGAAGGACTTCATCCTCAAGGTCATGGGCGACGTCAAGTCCGACGGCGCCGACTACATGAGCGTGGAGTTCCACGGCGACGGCATCGAGAACATGAGCATCGCCGAGCGCATGACGCTCTGCAACCTGGGGATCGAGATGGGCGCGAAGAACGCCGTCTGCAAACCCGACCAGAAGGTGCTGGACTTCATCAAGGGCAAGGAGAAGGCGTCCAACTGGGAGGTCCTGTGGGCGGACCCGGACGCCGTCTACGCCAAGGAGTACAACTACGACCTGGGCGACATCGTCCCCGGCGTCGCCAAACCGCACACGGTCGACAACTACGCGCCCATCGACGAGGTCAAGGGCACGAAGATCGACCAGGCCTTCCTCGGCAGCTGCACCAACGGCCGCCTCGAGGACCTGCACGCGGCGGCGGAGATCCTCAAGGGCAAGAAGATCGCGGTGCGCACCATCGTCATCCCGGCATCCTGGGAGGTCTACCGCGCGGCCATGCACGACGGCACGATCGACACGCTGCTGGACGCCGGCTGCATCGTCTGCAACTCCGGCTGCGGCCCCTGCCTCGGCGCCCATATGGGCACCCTCGCCCCCGGCGAGGCCTGCATCAGCACGGCCAACCGCAACTTCAAGGGGCGCATGGGCGACAAGGACAGTTTCATCTATCTGGCGAGCCCCTACATGGTCGCGGCAAGCGCGCTCAAGGGCGAGATCGCGGACCCGAGGGAGGTGCTGTAGCATGAAGGTCAAGGGCAAGGTTTGGAAGTACGGCGACGACGTCAACACCGACGTCATCTTCGCCGGAAAGTACACCTACACGATCAAGGAGCGCGCCGAGATGGCCAAGTACGCGCTGGAGGACCTGGATCCGGAGTTCGCCAAGAACGCGCAGCCGGGCGACATCATCGTCGCCGGGAAAAACTGGGGCTGCGGCTCCAGCCGCGAGCAGGCGGCGATCTGCCTCAAGGAAAAGGGCATCGGCGCGATCATCGCCAAGAGCTTCGCGCGCATCCACTATCGCAACTGCCTCAACGAGGGTCTGCCGATCATCATCAGCGCGGAGATCCAGGACCTCGTGGAGAAGGGCGACGAGATCGAGATCGACTTCGACAAGGGGGAGATCACGGCCAAGGGCAAGACGCTCAAGTTCCCGCCCTACCCCGAGTTCGTACAGGGGCTGGTCAACGACGGCGGGCTGATCCCGCACGTGAAAAAGTCGCTGGGACTGTCCTGACGCGGAGGCGCGCCCCGCACTCCGGGGCGCGAATTCCGTAGTTTTGCGGGTTTCATCTCGCCCCGCACATTCAACACTGCTTTCATTACCCATCCGCTTATTCGGATGCAATGGAGGCGAACGCGATGAAGGAACGCGAGCTGTCGCAGAAGGAAGCGCGGGAAAAGGCCGAGAAGCTGCTGGCCGGAGCGAAGGCGCTCTTTCTGGCGACGAACGGCAGCCACGGACACCCCAACGTCCGGGCGATGGCGCCCCTGAAGATCGAGGGGGCGAAGACGGTCTGGTTTGCGACCGCGCTCGAATCGAGCAAGATCATCGAGCTGGTCAAGGACGACAAGGCGACGCTCTACGGATACGCCCCGCGCAGCATGACGGAGTTCCGCCTCTGGGGGCGCATCCAGATTCTCGACGACGCCGCGTCGCGCAAGAAGATCTGGGCCGAGGCGCTGAAAAAATACTTCCCCGACGGCGCGGGCGACTCCGCGCTGCGCGTGTTGCGCTTCGACACCATATCGGGGATGTACACGGGCAAGGAAGGCAAGAGCGGCACGTTTACGATCTAGGCGGGCGGGACGTCCCATGCGGAAGGCTGACGACCTCCCGCCGCCAAAAAACGCAAGGAGGTTATTACAATGCATCGGGATGTCTTGAAGGTGAAGGAGAAAAAGGACCGCTATCAGGTATGTTACATGTCGGGGGACGATTCCGGCTTCGACATGATGGAGGGGGCGCTGCTCGTCCTCGAGGCGATGAACCTGCCCATCGACTGGGTGCGCGCCGACCTCGGCTGGTGCATGTGGGAGAAGTCGCTGGCCAAGTACGGCGAGGGCGACCCGCGCGTCAACACCGTCCCGCCGGAGACGATCGAGACGATCAAGAAGACGGACGCCACCCTGATGGCGGCGATCACGTCCAAGTCGGGCGTGAAGGGCTTCAAGTCGGCGATCCTGCAGATGCGCCAGCTCTTCGACCTCTACATCAACATCCGCCCGGCCAAGTCCCTGCCCGGCATCGGCACGCCGCTCAAGGGCGACCCCAAGGTCGACATCGTCCTCTTCCGCGAGAACACCGAGGACCTCTACTCGGCGGTGGAGTTCTACCCGCTGCCCAAGGAGCAGTTCGACCTGCACCCCGGCATGGAGCGCTTCAAGAAGTGCAGCGAGGTCGCCGTCTCCTGGCGCGTCT
>DAIRUD010000360.1:0-2555 GCA_036803565.1 Synergistaceae bacterium
CCTCGGGCCGCCGCTTCGGCAAGGTTGTTTTTTAGGCGAAGACGCTGTCGAGGGGAATGCCGCCTCCGGTGGTGCGGTGGAAGTTGAGGAAGGCGATGACGTATCCTACGGATGTGAGTTTAAGCGTCTTCAACTCGCCCTGCTCCTTCTTCCAGATGCGCAGCAGTTCGCTCATCGCCGGGTTGACCGAGGTGAGGAACTTGGAGAACTCCGTGGGCGACATGGTGGTGCGGTCGTAGAGCCGCTTGATCTTGTCGCCCCGCTCGGCCATGCGGTTCTTCTCCAGCAGTTCCTGCAGCTCGCGGTCGTCGCAGGCGTTGAATTGCAGCCTGCTCGGGTCCTTGGCGCACTGGGTCAGCAGCCAGCGATACTTGTCGACGTTGGGGTCGATCTCGGTCTTGAACTCCTCCTCGGTGAACCCCTTGCTGAACAGGCCCTTGAAGCGCAGGCGCAGGATATCCTCGATCGGCTTGTAGAAGGCCCCTTCCTGCAATACGGAGCAGGCGCGGCTGTCCTGCAGGTGCATGCAGAGGTTCGGGTTGTCGAAGGAGGGGGAGAAGAACTGCATGATGCGGTTATTTACGTAGTCGATGAAGACGCGGAGGCTGGTGATCTTGGGCCGGTAATGGATGACGGCGTAGATGAGCGTCAGGCAGTCGATCTGGGACTGCGAAAGGCGTGGCACGACGAAGACGGCCTCGTCGAGCACGACCTGTTTCACGCTGCGGTCCTCGGAGGCGAGGCGTTCGGAGAGGATGCAGAGGAGCTGTTCCTTGAGGCTGTCGGTGCCGAATTTGGCGTACTCCTTCTGCGCCTTGAAGAGGGACCATTGCAGGGACGGGTCGTGGATCTTGCGCAACAGTTCCGGGTTGGTTTCGGCCGTGTAGGAGACGAAGGCGTCGGTGAAATCCTCCGCGCGCGTCTCCGCGACTTCCATGGCGCCGGCGCCGAGCGAGTAGAAATTGTTGGTGAAGAGCGCCATCGCGGTATCGTGCGCCTCCTGCGCGGTCATCCCCGATCGGGAGGCGTCGCGGGGCGGCTCGTCATCTTCGCGCACGGCGTGCTTCTCCCTGCGGTGCCGTTCGGTGGCCCCGGCGGTTTCTTCGGCCCGCAGATCCTCTTCTTTGTCCCGGCTCGTCATCTTCGTTCCCTCCGCTTCGCAAAAATAAATCAAAGGCATCGCGTCAAGGGCATTATACACCGAAGGCACGGGGCGAAAGGCGCTTTCGCGACGGCTTTCCGGCGGCTAGTATCGCCGTTCGTGTTATCTGATTATAATCCTTCGTAGCCGCGGCGGCGATTTTCCTGCCAGACGGCGGGACGAAGGTCCACCATGGAAGAGGAGGGGTCGTTTTGGGTGTAGAAATCGATATCAGCGGCAGGGGGTTGCGTAAGGCGGTGCGCAAGGCGCGCGCCCTGCTCAAGGCGGAGCGCGGGTCCATCGTGGCGATGCTGGTCGGCTGCCTGATCTATACGTTCGGCGTGATGACGTTCATCATCCCGTTCCGCTTTCCGGATTCCGGGGTGACGGGGATCGCCGCCCTGCTGCAATACCAGATCGGCATTCCGCTGCCCTACACGGTCGCCGCGGCCAACGTGCTGCTGCTCGTCTGGGCCTGGAAGGAGCTTTCCCCGCGCGTCTTCTTCTCGACGATCTTCTGCGTCGCCCTCATCACGATGCTGATGCGCCTCATGGACGGTATGACGCTGATCCAAACCGACCAGAAGCTTCTGGTCGCCCTGATCGGCGGGGCGATCAAAGGCTACGGCGGGGCGATCACTTTGCGGCAGGGGCTTTCGATGGGGGGCACGGACATCGTCGTCCTCTATCTGCAGAAGAAGTACGGCATCGAGGTGGGGAAGTACACGTTTTACATCAACATGTGCATTCTGGCCGCGAGCATCTTCGTCGTCGGCATCGAGAACGCCATGTTCGGCCTGGTCGCCATCTACGCCTCCAGCGTGGCGATCGACGAGACCGTGTCGAAGTTCGACAGGCGGCGACAGATCCTCGTCGTCACCAAGAACCCCGGCACGGTGGTGGAGTTCATCATCCGCACCATGCAGAGCGGGGCGACGGTGATCGACGCGCACGGCGGCTACTCCGGCGAGGATCGGCCCATCGTCATGTGCCTGCTGACGCGTCGCCAGTCGGTGGATTTGCGGCGGTTCATCGCCGACGCGGAAGACCAGAAGGGCGCCTTTATGGTGGTGGCGGACGCCAGCGAGGTGGTCGGCCGGGGCTTCAAATCCTGGAAGGGCTAGAACCGGTCGGCCTTGAAACGATGTGTTAAAAAAAATAGGGATCCAAGGGAGCTTGCTCCCTTGGCGGGGGGTGGGGCGGAGCCCCACGAATTATAAAAATTCCCATGCAAACAAACGTCGCATTCTCGCGCCAAGGGAACGGGGATCCCAAGAGGCCGCTCTTCTTGCGGAGCGCTCTGTCAGGGGCGGGATCATCTCAAATTATTCTGTTTTTAATTCATGATACCTATAATAGTTTTTATAACACGTGTAATAGTGGTATATTTTGCTATTTATTATGGTCTATTTGA
>DAIRUD010000361.1:0-2555 GCA_036803565.1 Synergistaceae bacterium
TAGCCGCCGCCGGCCGCGCCGCCCTTGACGCCGAAGACGGGGCCCAAAGAGGGTTCGCGCATGGCGGCGGCGGTTCGTTTGCCGAGAAGCGAGAGCCCGTCGGCGAGGCCGATCGTGGTCGTGGTCTTGCCCTCCCCCGCCGGCGTCGGAGACATGGCCGTGACGAGGATCAGCTTCGCGTCCGCGCGCGGTTTGCCGCCGGAGGCGCGCGCCACCTTCGCCTTGTATTTTCCGTACAGGTCGATATCCGCTTCCGCAAGCCCCAAGGCGGCGGCGGCTTCGCGAATGTCCCGAAGCCGTGCGGCGCGGGATATCTCGATATCCGTCTTCACCAACATACCCCCCGTGTCGAGTGCTCTCGATTTCTGCTATATTAACATGAGAGCGCAAAATCGAAACGACAGGGCAGGTGCGATCCCGTGAAAAATCGAAACGTTTCGCCGCGGCGCATGCTCCGCCGGGGAATCCTCCTCTGCGCGGGACTGCTGTTGCTGCCGAACCTCCCCGTCAATTATCTGGAAATCCGCGAGGGAGAACTGCTCCGATTCGCCGCTCCCCTCTCCGCGGGGACGCCTTTCTACACGTCGATCATCCACTCCGTGCAGCTCACGCCGGTCGTCGACGACTACCGCGTCGTGGCGGGCAAGCTCTGGACGTGGGAAGAGCGCGTGCAGTCGCACAACGCGGGCCTGCCGTTCGATGCGCCCGCGCACGGTTCCTTCGTCGTGGACCCGCCGTGGATGATCGTGCGCGGCGGACGGTATGTCCACGAGGCGCTCGCCTACAGGGTCGGCACGGAGGCGTTGGGCCGCAACGTTTGGCATTTGCCGCCCTTTCCGCAGATAGATGCGTACGCCGTCCTACCCTCCCGGCGCGTCGTCTTTTCCGCCGGTGTACGGCGTTTGTCGGATGCGCCCGTCGTCGGGTTCGAAGCGGATTAAAGCCGGGGCGAAGAATTGCAATCCCGGGCGGGGCGTTTTTGTCCGGGACGAAGCCCATACCCCGCCATCAAGCTGATTTCCTCGGACTTCGATTTATTAAGGCACTATTTCAACGTCGGCCCGCTTCGGTGCGCAGATGTTCTTTTCCCATTACACTGGCAAAGCGTATTCTCAGCGCATGGAGGAATAAAGAAACCAACAGCCCGAGAGCACGCAGGCGGCGGCGGTGAGGAAATGGCCCTTTCGCTCGGCTTGCGTCCGGCGCAGGCGTTCCCCCGCTTTGCGGCACGCATACCCCAGCAGCAGGGCGCAGCCGAAGAGGAATGCGGCGTCGAGATAGATGGACGTCGGCGGGGCGATGCCGAAAAGCGTGGTCGTGTTCCATGGAAAGAACACCGTTGCGAGGAAACCGGCGAGGGAGAAGGAAATCGCCTTCGCCGGGATGTCGCGTGCGTGAATGGCGAGTGCTGCGGAGAGAAAGAGGCCCGCGAAGAGCAGGCACAGGGCGGCGGCGGTTCGCGGGTTCGAGACGCCGAGCACGCGGGAGATCATCGCCAGCCCTTCGAGCGAGAAGCGCGTCCCCGGCACCCCTGTTTGCATCCCAAATCGATCGAGGGCCGTTGCCGCCGCCGCGAGCATTGAGAGCAAAAACGCGTTGGAAAGGAGCGTACCCCGGCGGGTTGTGCTCGACAGGGCGACGAAGAACAGCGGAAACCAGAGCCACGATGGCGGGCCGAGAGCGGTGAGGAAGGATACGCCGCTCCACGGCAAAGCGCACGTCGATAGAACCGCACAGCACATCGCAACGGTTGCGGGAACGGATGCGCTCCGCGCGCCCGGCCTTCCGCGCTCCGGATAACACAACAGGGTTACGAACGCCAGGTAGAGTCCCAGCGCCAGGTAGAACATCGCCGTCCGTTCAGCGCGCGGCCCATCCGCACCCGGGACGCCGGAGTCCGCTCATGCCCGCGCGGAGATCTCAGCCGCCAGTTGCGGCAGGGCGACGTTGCCGCCGCTGATCAAAGCGACGACCTTTTTGCCTTGGTATTTTTTCGGGAGCGCTCCGGAGAGGATGGCCGCGAGCGTCACCGCGCCCGTGGGCTCGGCGAGCAGTTTGCAGCGCTCCAGCAGCACCGTCATGGCGTGCACGACGGCCTCGTCGGTGACGAGCAGCATATCGTCGACGTATTTCTGCACGATGGGGAAGGTCAGCTCGCCCGGAATCGTCGTGCGGATGCCGTCGGCGACCGTGTTGATCTTATCCAGCGCGACGCGTTTTCCCGCCGCGAAGGACAGCCCCGTGCTGTTGCTCCCCTCCGGCTCGACGCCGACGACGTCGATGTCGGGATTCGTCTGTTTCACCGCCGTCGCGACGCCGGAGATCAGCCCGCAGCCGCCCGTCGGCACGAGGACGACCGCCGCGTCGCCGAGGTCCTCGACGATTTCGAGGCCCGCCGTGCCCTGCCCGGCCATGACGAACGGGTCGTCGTAGGGCGGCACGAAGGTCGCGCCGCGCTCTTGGCAGAGTTCCGCCGCCTTCGCCAGGCGCTCTTCGGACGTCGTGCCGCAGAACAGGAGTTCCGCGCCGTAGCCGCTGATGGAGGCGGCCTTGGC
>DAIRUD010000362.1:0-2536 GCA_036803565.1 Synergistaceae bacterium
CGGCGGCGGCGACCAGTTTGCCGCCGCCCGCGCGATGGAATGTCCCGGCGGGTTTTACGAAGATCTTGTCGAAGAAGTCCTTGCCGTACATGATGTCGACGAGATTGGTGAACAGTTCCACGTCCCAGCCGCCCGGTACCAGATCGAAAACGGCTTCGGCGGTCGCTGCCCCGCTCGTCTCGGGTACCGCATCGTCCGGCAGATAACCCATCGAAGCGGTGAAAAGCCCCGTCAATTCTTCGCCCATCCGGGCGAGCAGGAAGTTCTCGCCGGTCCCGGCGCGGCGCGGCGCGAAGCGGTGAAAGCGGTTTTTCAGCGCGGCCAGCGAGCGATCGACGGCTTCCTCCGTACTGCCGAAAACGAGGATGTCGTCTTTCGCGGTGAGGTAGAGACCGACCGGGCGCACCCAATAGTACCTGCCCTCCCCCTCCTCCGGCGTGCGGATACGCAGCCAATCCCCGTAGTTCGCGGGAAGGCCGAGGATGGCGGCGATCTCCGCGTCGGTCGCCGTGCCGTTGGTCACCTTCGCGAGCAGCGAGGCGTCGGCTTGCCGGACGTGCATCGCCATCTGAAAGGCGACGTCCGATTCGTCGTTGTCCGAGACGGCGAGCGAAAGGGCGTCGGCCGGGAAGTTGCGCAGCATGTTGCGCACGGTTTCGAACTCCGGTTCGAAATCGATCGCCGTGCGGAGCAGTTCGGACCGCGCGATGCGCGAGGCGAACTCCCTGGCGTCGGCGAAATCCAGGTAGAAATACGTCGGGTCCTTCCCTTGAAAGGAGGCGATGGCGAGGGACGTCCTCGTCTGTGCGGAGGCGACCCCGCTGAGCGTGAAGAGAAAAAGGACGAGAAACAACTGCGTTGCGGCGCGGAGGCTTCCGCTCCTTTGGGGGGTGCGGCGGTTCATGTTACAACACTCCTTCGTCATACGAATGTTTTGCGCTTCGAAAACCGGCCCTCATTATAGCAGGAGGATCGCAATCGCAAAGGGAGGAATGCGGCGGACGGTCATTGTCTTTCTTCGGGAGGGGGAATGAAGGGCGAGAGCCCGCCGAGCTCGAACGACTCGATCAACGCCCGTCCCTCCTCGCCGGCGAGCCAGGCGAGGAAGCCGTCGGCGATCTCCAGCCGCTCGTCCCGGAATCCGGCGCTCTCCATCGTACACGCGTAGGTGGTGCGGTATATCTTCGTGCCCGCGATCTTGCGCAGTGCGGGCAGATCGCGTTGCGCGACGACGTATTGCGCATAGGATCCCTCCCCGACGAGGATGAACGCGCCCTCGTCGCCGGCCTGCATCAGCGCCGAGACGTCGTCTCGCCCCGATTCCACGTATTTGGGGCTGTGTTCGTGCGCCTTCGTCCCGCTGCGCCGCCAGAGTTCGTGTTCGGCCCCAAGGGCCCAGGGGTTTTTCACGAGGCTGAAGAAAAAGAGGTCGTCTTTGGCGATGGTCCGCATGACCTCCTCGAGCGACATCTCCCACATGGAGTAGAGCGCCTCCTGCGGACCGGCGAGGATGATCTCCTCGCGGAAAACGGGCGCGGCGCTTCGCAGGATGCCCTGCCTCTGCAGATCCTTTACGAGAAATTCGTCGCCGATGAAGGCGAAATCGTAAAGGCCGATGACGCTGGGCTTGCGCAGTTCCTCCCAATCCTGCTCCGTCACGGAGGGGAGCGTCTGCCAGGCCGGAGGGACGGGAGCCAGCTGCATGAAGCGATGGCTGAATTGCATGAGCAACAATTGCGCCGCGGGCGAGTTGGCGCACTCGACGATCTTGACGATTTTCCTGGGATCCTGGTCCGCAAGGTAGTAGGCCGCCTCCGCGCGCACCGATGCCGTCTTCGTTCCACAGGCGGCGGCGAAGAGCAGCAGGAAGAGGGAAAAGATTGCGCGTCCAGCAGTTTTTCGCAAATTCGGCACCTCCCCGCGCGTCATTCGAACTGCATGCGCAGCCGGGCTTTGTTCCGGACGCGCTGCAGCGCGTTGTCCGTTTTTTTCTTCTCGCAATGCATCAGCCGGGCCGCCCCGTCGAGCGAGCCCGTCGACAGGTAGGCGCGCAGCGCGCGTCGCTCGAAGGGGCTGAGGACGTCCAGCAGGCCGCAGAGGGCCGCGCGGATCTCCCGGATCTCCTCATCGTCCTCCACGCGTTCCGCCGCGTCCGCCTGCAACGTGTCCTGCAACCGCTCGTCGATCGCCTCGTCCTCGACAAAGCGTTCTCTGCGGTTTTTCCGCAGATAGGAACGCATGCCGTTACGGGCGCAGACGCGCACATAGGCGTCCACGCTGCCCCGCTCGGGGTCGTAGGAGCGCATGGCCCGCAGAGCCGCGATGTATCCCTCCTGCACCAAGTCCTCCCGGGTAAAGCTGTCGCCCTTCGCGAGCTTGCGCGCTTCGTATGCGACAAGCGGCAGGTAGGAGACGAGTTCGGTTTCCGCCGACCGGGCGATCGCCTACGCCACCCTGCCGTGGATCAGCGGCCGCGCCGCCGCTTCCTCGGCGACGGACCAGGCCCGGGCGATATGGGGAAGCGCCGCCTCCAGGC
>DAIRUD010000363.1:0-2533 GCA_036803565.1 Synergistaceae bacterium
GTGCGCATCTCCCATCAGGCTCACCCGCGGCGCCAGCCCCTCGCGCAGCTCGGCGATCGTCAGGCTGCAATTGGCGATCTGAAAGTTCCAGAAGCTGGAGAGCGGCGCGCCGAGAAAATCGCAGAGCAGGACCTTGAGCACGGCGTCGTGCGCGGCCAGGCAGACGTCGCCGTCGTAGCGCCCGGCCAGGTCATCCACGACGGTCAGAGAGCGGATCTGGACGCTGCGCAGCGACTCGCCGCCGTCGCCGGGCATGATGACCGTGTGGGGCGAGGTGTGCCAGAGGTCGATGATGCGCGGCCAGCGGGCGCGGACCTCGGTGGCGAGCAGGCCCTCCCAGTCGCCGTGGTTGATCTCGGTGAGGCCGTCGGCGATCTCCATGCGGTCGACGCCGCACGCGTCGGCGATCTTTTCGCCGGTGATCCTGGCGCGCTTCAGGGGGCTGCTGACGACCGCCTCGAAGCGGTGTCCCTGGAGGTAGTTGGCGGCCATGGCGGCCTGGGCGACGCCGTGGTCGGTGAGATCGGTGTCCTGCTGGCCCTGAAAACGACCCTCGCGGTTCCACTGCGTCTCCCCGTGCCGTATCATAAAGAGCCTCATTATTTCGCCGCCTCCCCGTTCAGCTTCATCGTCGCGGCCCAGATCATGTCGATGTCGTGTTCGATCGCGGCCCGCAGTTCGTCGGATATCAGGCCGTCGATCTCCATGACGGCCAGCGCCAGGCCGCTGGTGTCCTTGCGGCCCAGGCTGAAGTTGGCGATGTTGACCTCGGCGTCGCCCAGCAGCTTGCCGATCTTGCCGATGACGCCGGGGCGGTCGTGGTTCTGGAAGATCAGGAGCTGGCCGTGCGGCACGAAGTCGATCCAGTAGTCGTTGATCTTGACGATGTGCTGGCGGCCCTCCTCGGTGATGGTGCCGGTCATGGTGACGGCGCCGTTCTGGCCCTCCACCTCCACCTCGATGAGGTTGCGGTAGGTGCGCGACTCGCCGGTGCTCTCCTCGATGGCGATGCCCTTCTCCTGCGCCAGGATCGGCGCGATCATGTAGTTGGCGTCGGGGCCGTGCGTCACCTCCAGGAAGCCCTTGATCAGGGCGACTGTGTAGGGACGGATGGCGTTGCCGGGAGCGTCCTCGTCGCAGAGCACGGTGCCGCGCAACATGATCCGGCACTTGGTCGCGGGGCCGCCGTCGCCCGCCTCCAGCAATTTGGCGCCGATGACGCCCATCTTGCGGGCGAGGCGCAGGTAGTTCTTCTGATTGTCGGTGAGGTGCTGCTCCATGAAGGGCAGGTTGACGGCGTGGTCGTACTGCTCGCCGCGCAGGGCGGCGAGGGCGTTGGAGACGGCGATCTTGGCCACCTCGGTCTGGGCCTCCTCGGTGTTGGCGCCGATGTGCGGCGTGAGGACGATGCGGTCGGCGATCTCCTCGTCCAAAAGCGGGTTGTCGGCGGAGGGCGGCTCCTGGGTGAAGACGTCGAACGCCGCCCCGGCGAGACGCCCTTCCTTGAGTGCCTGTGCGCAGGCGGCCTCGTCGACGATGCCGCCGCGCGCGCAGTTGACCAGGTAAGCGCCGGGCTTCATGGCCCGCAGCATCTTTTCGTTGATCATGCCGTGCGTTTCCTTGGTGATGGGCACGTGGATGGTCACGACGTCGGCGAGGGAGAGGCTGCCGGGCAGGTCGGTGACCTTCTGCACGCCGATCTCCTGCATGCGGCGCTCGGAGACGTAGGGGTCGTAGCCCATGATCTCCATGCCGAAGGCGCGGCAGCGAATGGCGACCTGCGTGCCGATGCGGCCGGTGCCGATGATCAGGAGCTTTTTGCCGTTCATCTGCTTGCCGGTGAAGCGCTTGCGGTCCCACTCGCCGCCGCGCAGGGAGTTGTTGGCCTGCGGCGTGCGGCGCATCATGGAGAGCATCAACGTCATCGTCTGCTCCGTGGCGGCGAGCGTATTGCCGGTCGGGGCGTTGATGACCACGATGCCGCGCTTGCTCGCCTCCTGCAAGTCGACGTTGTCGACGCCGACCCCGGCGCGGGCGATGACGCGCAGCTTCGTCCCGGCGTCGACGGCCGGTTTGTCCATGGGCGTGCCGCTGCGCGTGACGATGGCGTCGTACTCCGGCAGGATGCGGAAGAGTTCCTCGCGCGTCATGCCGATCTTGACGTCCAGGGCGACGTCGGGCGCGTCCTCCATGATGCGGATGCCCTCGGCCCCCAGGTGTTCCGTGACGAGAATCTTGAACGTCTCGCTCATTTCGCTTCCCCTTCCCAGGCGGCGTACGCCGCTTTCATAAAGTCCCCGGCCCGGTTCCGTTCCGCACCCAGCGCCGCGTAGAGGGCGCCGAGCGCGAGGGAGATCTCCGGCCAGTTGAAGTCGTGGTAGTGCGCCATGCGCAGGATCTTGCCCTTGAGCGCGCCCTGTCCGCCCGCGGGGGTCAGACCCATCTCCTTCAGCTTGCGCGATACTTCGGCGATGTCCCCTGCGGGCAGGCCGAAGGCGGTGACGCCGGGCGAACGGTGGGCGGCATCCGCGAC
>DAIRUD010000364.1:0-2525 GCA_036803565.1 Synergistaceae bacterium
CGGAGCCCCCGCGCCCCTGACCCGTTTTCTATATTTTGCGAGGTGATTTTTATGGGTGCGGCGATTATGACGGGGATCGGCGGGGCGCTGAGCGCGTACGGATCGTATGCGGCGGGGAAGGCGCAGGCGAGCGCGTACGAGGCGCAGGCGCAGGCCGCCGAGCAGAACGAGCGGATCGCGAAGGCGCAGGCGAGCGAGGCCGCCGCCGAGGGCGCGCGCGAGGAGGGGCGCTACCGGCGCGAGGCGCGGCAGAAGGAGGCGTCGCAGTTGACGCAACTGGCGGCGAGCGGCGCGCAGGTGAGCGGGTCGGCACTGAACGTGCTGGCGGACACGGCGATGATGATCGAGGAGGACGTGCGGCAGATTCGCCATACCACACTGAAGAACGTTTGGGCGCACGACGTGCAGGCGGTGAACTTCCGGAATCAGGCGAACGCGGCGCGGTCGGCGGCGAAGAACGCGAAGCGCGCGGGGCAGATTGGGGCGTTCACATCCATCCTGGGGACGGCGGGGGATATGGTCGGAGGGCTGTCCGTCGGGAAGAGCACGGGCGCGTCGTTCGGCGGCGGCGGGATGCGCGCCGGGTTTGGGGCCGGGAATGGGTATTACGGTTCCGACGCGAATTATGCCGGTATGCGGCGTAAGAAAGGGTGGTAGTAATGGTCGAGCGATACCAGAACGCGGTGGGTGGATCGGGGATGCCGCAGGCGTGGGCGGAGGCGGCCACGGTGGGCGCAACGAGCGGCAAGGCGGTGGCGGAGGAGCTGATCGCGGCGGGAAAGGGGCTGCGGGATTTGGGCGGGATTGTGCGGAAAGAGTTCGATACCGGCAGCATCGACATTCTCGAAGATGCGTTGGCTACGTACAGGCTTGGGCTGTCGAACGATCTCAACGACCCGGAAAAAGGCGTGTTGCAGAGCGAGAAGTTCCGGGGCGTGGGGGCGGTCGGGGCCACGGAGGATTTCGCCAAGCGGGCGGACCGGATGCGGGATGCGGTGGCGGCGGATTTCGAGATGCGGCCGGAGGAGTGGGAATCGTTCAAACAGCTCTCGCTGCGGGCGTCGCTGCCCTTCTTCCATCAGGTGCGGGATTACGAGACGGCGCAGCGGCAGGCGTACCGGGACGGGCTGATCCGGCGGACGGACTCGGTGGCGAAGAAGTGCATACAGGAAAACCCGGACGACCCCGACGCGGCCGCCGCTGTGATGGAGACGGTGGCGGCGGCGGTGCTGTCGCACACGCTGGATTGGAAGGATGCCGACGTGCAGGCGGAGATCGCGCGGAAGCTCTCGATCATGGAGGTCGTGCGGTTTCAGGCGCTGGGGCAGAAGGACCCGGTGCGGGCGGAGGAGATGCTGCGAACGGAGGCGCAGCACCTGCTGCCGGAGCATCGGCAAGCCGTCGAGGAGTGGCTGACGCCGCTGGTGGAGCGGCAGCGGACGGACGCAGCGGTGGAGCGGACGGTGGAGATGTATGGGTTCAAGGACCCGGCGGCGGCCGAGGCGGGGATCGCCGAGGAGTACGAGGGGCCGGAGCGGGAGCGGGTGCTGGAGGGGTATCGGGGGCGCGAGGAGGCGGAGCGGGTTCGCCGCGCGGAGGACGAGCAAATCCGTTCCACATGGCAGGATGCCGCGTGGGACGATTTTTCCCAGCGGTTCGGGCAGAGGCGGAAACGAGGCGCGGGCGATGCGTCCGGTTCCGGAAACGACGCCGTGCGGGGGCCGACGCGCGACGAACTGGACGCGGCGTTTGCGGCCGGTTCGATCGGCGCAGCCCGCCGGGACAAGGGGTATCGGTGGATCGCGGTGGCGGCGGCGCAGGGCGACGCAGAGCGCGCCCTGCGGTCGGAGACGCCGGATTGGGATTTTCTGCCCGCGCAGGCGCGCGGAGAGCGGATTCTCGAACGGGCGGGCGTGGATATGGAGGCGCGGAAGAGCCTTCTGGAAGGCCTTCGCGTCGGCGTGGCGCGCAAGGAGAACCCGACGACGGCCGACGCGGTGGACGAGGCGTATAACGACGGTATGCTGACGGCGCAAGAGGCGGACGAGCTGGTCCGGCGTATCGAGCGGCAGACCGAGAAGAGCCACGCCGTGACGGCGCGGCTCTGGTGGGGTGCCGGGGAAATGTTCCGGGATGAGGTTGTGCGGCAGGGCGGGAAGCCGTTTGCCACGCTGCCCGATGACCTGAACGAACCGCCGGCAATGAAGACGTTGCCCTATTACCCGGATGGTTCATCGGAGGATGGGATGCAGCGGTTGCCGTTGATTCGGCCGGAAGGGCGGATCGGGGACATGCCCTTCTCGCCCGGCGAGCTGCTGCGGCAGGCGCAGAATGCGTATTTATCGGAGGTCGGGGAGTTGGACCCCGCCGATCCGGATTTCAAGAGCGACCTTCTGGAGGTGCGGAACCAGTGCATCTCGCGGGCCGCGCAAGAGGCGGTGCGGATGACGCAGGAGGCCGCGTTGGCACAGGCGCAGGGGGATGTGCCGGATGCGGAGCCGGAGGTGCCCGGCGTCGTTGCCGGG
>DAIRUD010000365.1:0-2520 GCA_036803565.1 Synergistaceae bacterium
GGCCGGCGCAGGCCGTGGGTGCGGGAGTTCTCCGCGCGCGGACGGGAGTTCCTGGGTTTCCGCAGGCACTGGGGCAAGCCGGGCGTCCGCAACGAGCTGTGGGTGATTCCGACCGCCGGTTGCGTCTGCGGCACGGTGCGGAGGGTGCTGGATACGTATCGCAAGCCGTTCTGGATCGACGCCGTCCGTTTTGCGGCTCATCCGTACGGCTCCGGCCGGACCGCTCTGCCCTGGGCGACGGAGAACCTGCTGGACGTGCTCTCCGGCCTGGCGCTCAACCCCAACGCAGCGGGCGTTTTGCTCGTCGAGCCGGGCGATGCGGGCTTGTCCGCCGCGCTGCTGCGGGAGCGCATCGAGGAAAAAAATGTCTTTCGCAACGTGAAGAGTATTTCGCTGGCTGGCGAGGACGTGGGCGAAATCCCGCTGATGCTGGATAAACTCGCGGTCGACGCCCCCCGCACGCGGGAGCGTTTTCCCCTCGCGGACCTGCGCGTGGGGATGTTGTGCGGCGATGTTTCCGACGTCGACGCGGCGATTTCCTGTGCTTTGCTGGGGCGCTTTGCCGACTTTCTCACCGGCAACGGCGGGGCGGTGCTGGCATCCGCGACGCCCGTGCTTTGCGGCGCGGATGCCGCCGCTGCGTCGCGCATCGGGAAAAAGGCGACGTTCGAGGATTTTATGCGTTATGTGAAGGAGACGTACGCCTCCTTCCGCAACTACGGTCTGCCGGTCTGCCGCCCCCCCTCCGCCGAGGCGGCGCAAGCCGGGATCACGACCTGCGAGGAGGCCGCGCTGGCGGCGCTGGCCGCGAGCGGACACGCCCCGCTGACACGGGTGCTCGCCCTCGGCGAGCAGGTTGGCGGCGAGGATGGGGTACGCCTGGTGCCGGGGGCGTCGGACGACCTCGTCTCCGCCACCTCCCTCGCGGCGAGCGGCGCGCAGCTCATCCTGTCCGCCGGGAGGGGGGCTCAGCCGCCGCCGGGTGTCGTCCCGGCGCTTGCCGTCTCCCTTGCGACGCCGTCTCCGGAACATGCGGAAGGGCGAAACGTTTCCGAACCGGCCTGCCCGTGCGATGAAGCGGCTTGGAAAGAGGAGGCGGCGCGCCTGCGCGACGCCGTTCTCGATACGGCGAACGGCCGCTTGACGGAGGCGGAGATACGGAGCGACGGAGAAATCGCCGTTTTTCTGGACGGGGTGACGCTGTAACGGACCAGCGCTTGCGGATGCATGGTCCTTCCGGCGAATACGCGTTCAACGCCCGTTGATTGATCGCCAGGCCGTTGCGAAGAACGTTCCTGTAGCTCTGCCCGATGTTTTGGCGCAAAAAAGCGGTGTTTGTCGATGCGTCGGAAAAATTCTCGCACCTGCTCCGAATGAAGCAGTGGAATTGCTTCGCTAATCATTTTGCATATTTCGCCTGTTTTTGCTTGGGTATACCGTGGCATCGTCACCGAGTTGTTTTACGCGGTAAAAGCGGTCGTTTCTCCAAGGAAAACGGACGCTGCAGGGTGCGGGCTCGATCGGCCCCTTACGCCGAGGCCCGGCAGGCGTCGCAGTACGCGTCGCAGGAGGTGTCCTGCCGTACGTGCTCCATCCCCCACTCCGCCAGCCTGAGCAGCACCGGCAGGATGCTCCGGCCCTTCTCGGTCAGGCTGTACTCCACGCGCGGCGGGATCTCGTTGTACTGCTCGCGGTGGACGATCCCGGCCGCCTCCAGCTCCTTCAGCGATTGCGAGAGCATCATGTTGGTGACGCGCGGCAGGCGGCGTTTGATGCTGCTGTACCGCACGGCGTTGCCGTCGGCGAGCTGGCAGAGGATCGGCAACTTCCATTTTCCGCCGAACATGTCGATCGTGTAGCGTATGGGGCACAGAAGGTCGTCCTGTTCGGTCGCGGGATATATCGCGGTGCGCGGGCTCATCCGTATCCTACTCCTTCTGGTATGAAAATACATACCTAGTCTTATTAATCTGCGTACTTGCAATCGAATGACCAAGTATTACAATTATATCATCGAAGCGACCACATCTTCCATACCCCAAAACGAGGAGTGATAGACGTGAAAGAAGTAATGGATTTTCTGACGGCGAACGGGGTTTTCTATCTGGCGACGGCGGACGGCGACCAGCCGCAGGTGCGGGCGATGGGTTTCGTCATGGAGTACGAGGGGAAACTGGCGTTCTGTACGTCCAACGATAAGCCGATGTTCAAACAGATGAAGGCCAATCCCAAGGTCTCCTTCTGCAGCGTCGACAAGGAGATGAAAACGCTGCGCGTCTGCGGCAAGGTGAGATTCTGCACCTCCCCCGAGAGCCAGAAGAAGGCGTTGGAGGTCATGCCCGCGCTGGCCAACATGTACAAGGTCGGAGACGGCAAGTTCGAAATCTTCTGCCTGGAGGATGCCAAGGCGATCGTGCAGTCCATGAGCGGCGAGGTCAAGACGCTCCTTTAGAGTGGATCAACATTGAAATCGTGTTTCAAGAATAGGGATCCAAGGGAGCGGGCTCCCTTGGCGGGGTG
>DAIRUD010000366.1:0-2502 GCA_036803565.1 Synergistaceae bacterium
GCTGCGGGCGAGGTTTGGGATCGTCGAGCAGCTTCACCTGTATACATACGAGGAGCTGACGCGCATCGTCTCGCGCGGCGCGGAGGTGCTGGCCGCGGACATCGCGCCGGACGCCGCGATGGAGATCGGCAAGCGCGCACGCGGCACGCCCCGCGTTGCTCTGCGCCTGCTGCGGCGCGTCCGCGATGTGGCCCAGGTGCGCGAGGAGCCGCGGATCGAAGTTCCGCTCGCCAAGGGTGCGCTCGATATGCTGGGTGTCGACTCCCACGGACTCGACGAACAGGACCGCAGGTTTCTGCGCGCATTGCTCGAGCTCTTCGACGGCGGTCCCGTCGGCCTCTCGACGCTGGCAGCCGCATTGAACGAGGACACGCAGACCATTGAGGACATCTACGAGCCCTATCTGATCCAGAAGGGCCTTTTGGAGCGGACGCCGCGCGGACGGCGCGCGACGCGCAACACCTACGAATATATGGGGCTCGCGCCGTCGCCGATGTTCCGCCAGCGCTCGCTTCTGGACGAGTTGGACAAGCCGGACAAACTGGACAAACTGGACAAAGAGGGCGCGCAGTGAGCGGCATGCCGACGGTCGCCAGGATGCTCATGGGGATGGGCATTCTCCTGTTTGTGACCGGCCTCGTCGTCTACATTCTCTCGAAAACAGGCATACCCCTTGGGAATTTCGGCAAACTTCCCGGCGACATCTCCTGGCAGGGTAAAAATGTCAAAGTCTTCGCACCGATCACCAGCATGATCGTCGTCAGCGTTGTGCTGACGATCATTCTGAATCTCATCTCACGTTTCGGAGGGAAATAATGAAGATCATCAAAAATGGAGGTCAAGGAGGCTGTGCCTCCTTGCGGGTGTGGGCAGCGCCCACGGTCTTGATTCTACTCTTTTTTCTGTTGCTCACGGCATCCGCGGAGGCGATCGATAATTTCACCATCCGGATCGGCGTGGCGGAGAACCAGTCGTCCGGCAAGCTGCTCGGCAATGGGTTGACGCTGCGCGACGCAAAGGGTGCGTCTGCGAGTGTGCAGAACGGCGCAACGGTGACGGCGGCGGGGGCATCGGTGAAGGCCGGGGGCAAGACGCTTGTCCTGCCGGTGAAGGTCTCCGCTGGCAGCGGGCTCGGTTGGGGACAGATAAAATATCGGGGGACGCTGACGCTGGTCCGCGCCGGTGCAAAGTTCACCGTCGTGAACGAATTGGATGTGGAGAGCTACCTGCGCGGCATCCTTAAGATCGAGATGAACCCCGAGTGGCACCCGGAGGCGCTGAGAGCCCAGGCCATCCTGGCGCGTACCTACGCGGCGCGCAACCGCGGCCGCTTTGCCGCAAAGGGGTTCGACCTCTGTGCCACCGACCGATCCCAGGTCTATCGGGGGATCAACGCGGAAGATCCGCGGACGGACAAAGTGATCGCCGACACGAAGGGGCAGATTTTGACCCACGGCGGCAAGCCGGCGAGCATCTTCTACCACTCGGACAGCGGCGGCGCGACGGCCGACGTGTCGCAGGTCTGGGGCGGAGCGATCCCCTACCTTCAGTGCAAGCCGGAGGTCGTCGAGTACCAGTCGCCCAACTCGCAGTGGCACGCGGTCATCCCGCCTGCGGAGCTCGCGCGGATCCTCGGCAAGATGGGGCACAACGTGGGCACGGTCCGTAATGCCGAGGTCGCGCAGCGCGATGCGGCGGGCCGGGCGGTCTCACTGCGCTTCACCGGCGATCGCGGGACGGCGACCGTCAAGTCCCACACGTTCCGTATGGCGGCGGGCAGCAAGGTCATCCGCAGCACGAACTTTTCGATCGGCGGTCCGCATACGCGGCTGAGCGCCACATCGGCAGCAGCTCCCGTCGAGGCGCCGAAGGCGGAGACAGCACCGGCCCCCGCAGCGACGGTCAAGCTGGTGGAGAACCTGGACGATTTCCCGCAGACCTCCGACCCGCTGGTCGAGATGACGAAGCGCGACGTCTTTACCAGGGATGAGCTTTACGACATGATCATGAACCCCGAGAAGCGGGACGACTACCTCCAGATCGGGCTCGAGCGGCTTCGCGCCGGCAGGGCGACGATCCAGCAGGAGGCCGCTCCGGTCCAGCCGACACGCCCGGCCCCGACGCCCGTCCCGGCCGCGCCCGCTTCCACCTCGACACGCGTGATCCCCGCGCCCGCAACGAGCAGCCCGTTCCTCTTCGTGGGGACGGGGTGGGGCCACGGCGTCGGGCTGTCCCAGTGGGGGGCCAAGGCCATGGCCGACCGGGGGATGAAGTGTGCGGAGATCCTGGCGCATTACTTCCCGGGCACGGCGATCGCGCAGTAAAGTTACCGCTCGGCGATTTCGGCAAAATGCAGGACGGAAATTCTATCGATCTTTTCGATATCGGGTCGTACTTTTACGACCTTCCGGAGGAGTTGATCGCGCAGAATCCGGCCGAGCGGCGGGACGGTTCGCGCCTCATGCGCCTCGTCCGCGAGAGCGGAGCGCTGGAGCACCGTAC
>DAIRUD010000367.1:0-2494 GCA_036803565.1 Synergistaceae bacterium
CGCCGCCCCCCATCGTGCAGACGCGGATCGTGCAAAACGACCGGACCGTGCGCGACAGCATCGTCCAGAACATGTCCATCGAAGCCCTCGACCGCGTTCAGATGTTGCCCCGCGTAACGGGACGCCTGGAGAAGCTGCACGTCAAACAGGGGGACAGGGTCAAGAAGGGGCAGCTGGTCGCGACGCTGGAGCACGCGCAACAGAACGCCCTGATCCTCTCGACGGAGGCCCAACTGGCTTCGGCGAAAGCGGATGCGGAGCGCGCGCGGGCCGAGATGATGAACGCAAAGACGAACTTGGACCGCTACCAGCGCCTCATTCAGGAGGGTTTCAGCACGCAGCAGCAGTTCGACACCGTCGAGACGACCTACGTCAGCACACGCGCAGCCTACAACGCCGCCGTCGCCAAACAGCGGCAGGTCGACGCCGAGTTGCGCCGCGTTAAGTCGTCGCGCGAGGACTACATCATGCTCGCGCCCTTCGACGGCACCGTGTTGAACGACTACTCCCTGACGCCGGGCGCGATGATCTCCCCCAGCTCCCCCATCGTCGACATCGCCGACCTGCGCAAACTGAAGGCGACGCTGCGCATCCCCGAACTGAAGATTTTCGCGGTACAACCCGGCATGGATGTCTTCCTCAAGTTCGACGCCCTTCCCGGAGAGGAGTTCCGCGGCGTCGTGGCGCGCATCGACCCCTACGTCGATCCCGCGACGCGTACGAGCATGGTGGAGGTCGAGCTGGACAACGAGACGACGGGCAACCGCCTGCGTCCCGGCATGTTCGGCCAGGCTTCCATCGTGGAACGCGAATACCGCGGCGCGATCATGCTCCCGGATGCCGCCCTCAACAGCGGCAACGACGGCAGTTACGTCTTCGTCGTTCAAAATGGGGCCGCGAAACTGCGCCGGGTCGAGACGGGCGTGCGGCAGGGCGGCGAAGTGCAGGTCAGCGGCGGCCTGGAGCCGGACGAGGAGGTCGTCGTCTTCGGCGGCAACAACCTGAACGACGGCGAGCGTATCACGGTCCGAAACCCGCAATAGAACGAACGCCGCACACTCCCACCAAGAGGTCGCCGGAAGGCGGCCTCTTTCTCCCCCTTTCTTCCGCAGGCGACAGCCCCATCCACACAATGAGCACGAAACGCGCGCGACATGACCTCCACCGCAAACTTATACAGAATAAAATCAGTAATTTTTGTAATTGCGGATAAAGGTTCGCACAATATAATGATCGTGAATGATCCGGCATGTGAAACGCGAAGTCGGCGCAGTGCGCCCGGCTGCCGGAGGCACACCGAACGAGAGGCGGTGCAGCGATGAATCCACGCTACGAAATCCGGGAGGTCGACGACCGACTACATGCCGAAGCGCTACGGTTCCTCTGGCGTATTTTTCTCGAATGCGAGGCCCCCGACGCTTCGGAACCGGAGATCGGCGCGATAAAAGATTTCATCCGCGACGCCTCCTTTTCCGTCATCCCCCCGGGCCGGACATACCGTATGTGGGCTTGCTTCGACGGAGAGGAAATCGTCGGCGCGGCGGCACACGCCCCGGCGCAACCGACCGCCTTGCTTTTTGTGGACGACCGCCGTCACGAGCGTTATGTCGTCCATTCCCTCTTTCGAATTGTGCGGGCACACGGCAAGAACGCCGCGAAAGACCGCGGCAGACTGCGTTTTCTCGCAATCGCGCCCGGCGGCGTGTATACGAACCGGCCGCTGCCGTCCGCCAAGGCAAGCGGCTCGCTTGCATGCTTCCCCACCTCAAATAATTAACTAACAATCATTGCCAAAATAAATCTTGACATAAAAATATTTACAATTATCCTAAATACAATGGAATTTATTGATTTAGGAGGTGTTCACGTGAATTTCGACGAAAAAACGGCAAAACGGACTGCGACTGCGGGCCTAGCCATCGGGCAGAGCGGCGGACGCACGGACGAGAAGCCGCAGACGGCAACGGCACATGCATACACTTCTCGGATGACCCAGGAGAACGCGACGGGGAACGAAGAAAACCGGGGAGCGGCACAGCTGGGGGACGTGCGTCCGCCACGGAGCGGGGATGAAACGACACGCCGCGAAGAGGAAGCACGGAATACCTACCAGAGCGCACGCGAGGCGTATCGCCAGCGAAGGGAGGCGATCGCCGCCAAAGCCGCTCAACTGAGGGGCGACGCGCAGGATCCCGCGCACCGCGCGCGGACGGGGGGAGCGAAACAGGAGAGGCGCTCCTCGGCATTCGGCAGAGACGGCTTTCCCCGAAGAGGCGAGCTGGAGGACGGCGCTTTCGGCTACACCGGAGAGGGCGTCGACCGGCTCCACGACGCGACGAACCGCTTCGACGCGCGTTATGAGGAAGTTCGTCGCAAAGCGGCGGAGCTGAAAGCGCGCATCGGCAACGAGGCCCATATGGCGAAAGAAGAGGCCAAACAGAGCCTGCGGGAAATCGTGAACAAAATCAAGGATTGATGTTTCGACGTTCGGCGG